>NZ_AYOY01000025.1 GCF_000508185.1 Sphingobium sp. C100
GGTCGGACGCGGCGCGGGCGTCGGGTCAGCCTGGGGCGCAGCCGCAGGCGCAGCACCGGTCGTCTCACCGGGCTTGCCCAGGACACGGCGCCGCTTCACCTCAACCACGACCGTATTCTTGCGGCCATGGCTGAACTGCTGCTGCACCTGACCGGATTCGACGGTCCGCTTGATGCCCAGCGGCTTGCGGCCCAGAACCGGCTTGTCTTCCTTGCTGTCACTCATATTTTCGAACTTAACCCTTCACTTCCGCTCCGGCCGGTTAGGCCCGCCGGCGCCTTAATTCTGATGCTTAGCCGACGCCCGGCGCGTCGGTGGAGACAGGCTCCCCATGCGCGGGCGCTTCGGTAGCGCAACCCAGATAGCTTTCCAAGCGGCCGATAGCGCCGCGCAGACGCACCGCCGCACGCGAGTCGGTGACCGCGATATGGACGACATTATCCCGCCCCATTGCCATAGATAGGGCATCCCGGTCCACAGGCAAGGTGAAACCAGCAAGATCCGTGCCTTCCGCTTCCTGTCCGACGCGCAGCGCCTGGTCCAGTTTGCGGTTGCCGTCCGCCGCCGCGTCGGCCGCGTGCAACAACAGCTTCACCTCGCCCTTGCGGCAGGCGACGTCGATCTTTTCCGATCCCGTCAACAACATGGAGGCACGCGCTTCCAGCCCCAGCCGGTCGAGCAGCGCGCGGCGCAGCCCGTCCTCGATCAGGTCGGGCAGCGCGTCGGGTATCTGAAGATCGCCGGTCTTGAAGGCGCGGGCGAGCGCGCCCTTGAGCTTGCCCTTGGCGAGCGCGGCCTCAAGCTCCGTCCGCGTCACGCCGATCCAGGCGCCCCGCCCCGGCGCCTTGGCGCGGATGTCGGGGAGCACCTGTCCTTCCGGCCCCACGGCCAGGCGGATCAGCATGTCGGGATCGGCGCGATCGCCGGTCAATATACATTTGCGTTCGGTCATGCGCGCTCCTCCGCCAGAACGGAAGAAAGGGCAAGTCCAACGCTGTCGAGAGCGGCTATTCTCTCATCGGGGAGTGACCGCAGCATTGGCGTCCTCCCTGGATGGAGGGGCCGCGCGGTCGGCGAGCAACTGCCCGCCTGCCGCGTAATTTTCGGTCGAAATTTCGCTGATCACCACCTGGACGGCAGCCGCCGGCTTTCCCAGCCGCTCCACGAGCGACCGGGTGACGTCAGCGACGATCGCGGCTTTCTGCTCGCGAGTGGCGCTGCCGGCCAGGCGGATGTCGACAAAAGGCATAAAGGCTCAGGCTTCCTCTTCGAACCAGTGGGCGCGGGCGGCCATGATGATCTCATTGCCCTGCTCTTCGTTCAGGCCATAGGTCGACAGGATGCCGCCCTTGTCCTCGGTCGTTTCCGACTTGCGACGACGCTGGTCGATCCGCTTCTTGGCGATCAGTTCGTCGGTGGCGAGGTCGGCCAGATCGTCGAGCGTCTTGATGCCCGCCTTGCCCAGCGTGACCAGCATGGCTTCGGTCAGGTGCGGCATCTCGGCCAGCGCATCCTCGACGCCCAACGCCTGACGCTCTTCACGCGCGGCGGCCTCGCGGCGGTCGAGCGCTTCCTGCGCGCGGTTCTGCAACTCGGCGGCCAGATCCTCGTCAAAGCCCTCGATCGAGGCGAGTTCCTCGACGCTGACATAGGCGACTTCTTCCAGCTCGCCAAAGCCTTCGGCGACCAGCAGTTGCGACAGCGTCTCGTCCACGTCCAGTTCGTTCTGGAACAGTTCGGACCGGGTGACGAATTCCTTCTGACGCTTTTCGGACGCGTCAGCCTCGGTCATGATGTCGATCGCCTTGCCGGTCAGCTGGCTGGCGAGGCGGACATTCTGGCCGCGACGACCGATGGCGAGCGACAGCTGATCGTCAGGCACGACGACCTCGATCCGCTCTTCCTCCTCGTCGATGACGACGCGGGCGACCTGCGCGGGTTGCAGCGCGTTGACGACGAAGGTCGCGGTATCTTCCGACCAGGGGATGATGTCGATCTTCTCGCCCTGCATTTCCTGCACGACGGCCTGCACGCGGCTGCCCTTCATGCCGACGCAGGCGCCGACCGGATCGATGCTGCTGTCGCGGCTGATGACGCCGATCTTGGCGCGCGAACCCGGATCGCGGGCGGCGGCCATGATGGTGATGACGCCGTCGTAGATTTCGGGGACTTCCTGCGCGAACAGCTTCTTCATGAATTCGGGATGCGCACGGCTGAGGAAAATCTGCGGCCCGCGATTTTCGCGGCGGACGTTCAGCACGACCGAGCGGATGCGGTCGCCGACGCGGACGACTTCACGCGGGATCTGCTGGTCGCGGCGGATGACGCCTTCGGCCCGGCCCAGGTTCACGACGACATGGCCGAATTCGACCGACTTGACGACGCCGGTGATGATCTCACCCACGCGGTCCTTATATTCCTCGAACTGGCGTTCGCGCTCGGCGTCGCGGACCTTCTGAAAGATCACCTGCTTGGCCGACTGGGCGTCGATGCGGCCCAGGTCAATGGCAGGCAGCGGATCGACGATGAAATCGCCGACCACGGCATCCTTCTTCAGCTTCTGCCCGGCCTTGAGATCGACCTGCTTGAAATAATCCTCGACCACATCGACTACTTCGACGACGCGCCACAGGCGCAGGTCGCCACTGTCGGGGTCCAGCTTGGCGCGAATGTCGTTTTCGGCGCCGTAGCGGGCGCGCGCAGCGCGCTGGATCGCATCCTCCATCGCCTCGATGACGATGGCCTTGTCGATCATCTTTTCCGACGCGACCGAATTGGCGATCGCGATCAGCTCGGCCTTGTTGGCGGAAATGGCGTTGGCCATGACTTATGAACCCTTATTCTTCGGTTTCAAACTCGTCCGCCCCATCGGAGGAGAGCGGCATACTAGCAGCAATCAGCTTGTCGGTCAGCATCAGCTTCGCCTCGGCGACCAGCGCGAAGGGAATGACGACATCGCCGGCCTTGATGTCGGTGAAGAGAATATCCTCACCCTCGACGCCGTTCAGGATGCCGCGAAAGCTCTTGCGCCCGGCGACGATTTCGGTGGCCGTGATCTTCGCCTCATGCCCGGCCCATTCCAGGAAGTCATGCAGGCGGGTCAGCGGCCGGTCGATGCCGGGCGAACTGACTTCCAGCCGATAGGCTTCCTCGATCGGGTCAGCTTCATCCAGCACGTCCGACAGGCGGCGCGAGATGGTGGCGCAATCCTCGATCACCAGCTGCCTGGTCGCCGGCCGTTCGGCCATGATCTGGAGCGTATGGTCGTCGCCAGACCCGAACAGCTTGATGCGCACGAGGGCGAAGCCCAGAGCCTTCACCTCCGGTTCGATCAGCGCAGTCAGTTCGGCGATGTCCGCCATGCGTTCTCCGTCAACGAAAAATGTGCGTCTTCCCGCGCCGCAGGCTTGACCTGCGACCCTGACATGTTTGACGATGTGAGGAAGCACTGGCGATATAGGCGGACGCCACGAAATCTGCAACAAATTTAATCGCCACTCATTTCCGTTCGGGCGGCGCTTGTCGAAGCCCCTCATTTTCTTTCAGAAGAAGACATCCCCCTGACAGGTTCAGGGCGAACGGAGAAGAAACATGCGGCATTCAATGGTCTTCACCCTACCCCTCCTCCTGATCGCCTGTTCGGGCGACGGGGCCAACAGCCAGACGCCCGCGTCGGGCGACAAGCCGTTCAAGACATCGGTCATCGCCGATTTCGATTCGCCCTGGGCGATGACCTTCCTGCCGGACGGCCGCGCGCTGGTGACGGAGAAAGCGGGCGAGATGATCCTGTTCGACCCCAGGAACGGCACGAAGATCCCGGTCGCGGGCATCCCGAAGGTCGACAGCGCGGGCCAGGGCGCATTGATGGACGTGGTGCTTTCCCCGACTTTCGCGCAGGACAAGGCGGTCTATTTCAGCTTTTCGGAGGAACGGGACGGCGCCAAGGGCGTGGCGCTGGCCAGGGGCGCGTTCACCCAGGCGAGCGACGGCACGACCAGGCTGGACGACGTAAAGATCATCTTCCGCGCCAGCCCCTATGTGACGGGCGACGGCCATTATTCGGGGCGCATCGCCTTTTCGCCTGATGGCGAATATCTGTTCTTCACCAATGGCGAGCGGCAGAAATTCGATCCGGCGCAAGACCCCAAGTCGACGCTGGGGAAGGTGTTGCGCCTGAACCTGGACGGCACGCCGGCCGCGGGCAATCCGCTGGCCGCCAAGGGGTTCAACCCGGCCATCTGGTCCTATGGCCACCGCAACCTGCTGGGCATTGCGTTCGACGCGGACGGGCGGCTGTGGGAACAGGAAATGGGGCCGAAGGGCGGCGACGAGGTCAACCTCATCAAACCGGGCCGCAACTATGGCTATCCCAAAGTGTCGAACGGCGATCATTATGACGGCAAACCCATCCCCGACCACGCGCCCGGCGACGGGTTCGAGGCGCCCAAGGTCAGCTGGAACCCGGTCATCTCCCCCGCCGGCCTGCTCTATTATTCGGGCGACCTTTTCCCGCAATGGAAGAACAGCCTGTTCATAGGCGGCCTGTCGAGCCAGTCTCTGGTCCGGGTGAAGCTGGACGGCGAATCCGCGCAAAAGGCCGACCAATGGGACATGGGCGCGCGCATCCGCGAGGTCGAGCAGGGACCGGACGGCGCGCTCTGGCTGCTGGAGGACGGGGGGAAGTCGCAAGGCCGGATGCTGAAGCTGACGCCGGCGACCTGACCCCTTTCAGCGGACCGAAGCGACCCCTATGTTGCGGTGCGGCCCCCCATTGGGTGCCGCACCCTTTTTTTCACGGAGGCTCCCCTGAGCGCGCCCAAGCTGTTCCAGCCCTTTCAGGTCGGTAATCTGACGCTCGACAATCGCATCGTCATTGCCCCCATGTGCCAATATTCCGCCGTGGATGGCGAAATGACGGACTGGCACCTCATCCATCTGGGCCAGCTCGCCCTGTCGGGCGCGGCGCTGCTGACGATCGAGGCGACGGCCGTCCAGCCCGAAGGGCGGATTTCCCATGCCGATGTCGGCCTGTGGGATGACCGCACCGAGGCCGCGATGAAGCGGGTGCTGAACAGCGTGCGGCGCCATAGCGACATGCCGATCGCAATCCAGCTCGGCCATGCCGGGCGCAAGGCATCCACTCATGTGCCATGGAAAGGCGGCGGGCAGATCGCGCCCGACGCGGCCAATGGCTGGCAGACGGTCGCTCCCTCTCCCGTGCCTTTCACGCCGGGCACCAACGCGCCGATGGCGCTCGACCGGGCCGGGATCGAACGGCTGCGCGACGCCTTTGTCGCGGCGGCGCGGCGCGCCGACAATCTGGGGCTGGACGCGATCCAGCTGCATGGGGCGCACGGTTATCTGCTGCACCAGTTCCTCTCCCCCCTCTCCAACCGGCGCGAAGATGATTATGGCGGCAGCCTGGAGAAGCGGATGCGCCTGCCACTGGAGATTTTCGACGCGGTGCGCGCGGCTTTCCCGGCCGGCAAGCCGGTGACGATGCGGGTGTCGGGCACCGACTGGGTCGAGGGCGGCTGGGACATCGCGCAGACCATCGCATTCGCCAAGGCGCTGGAAGCGCGCGGATGCAGCGCCATCCATGTGTCGAGCGGCGGCCTTGATCCGCGGCAGGACATCCCGGTCGGCCCCAGCTATCAGGTGCCGCTCGCCCGCGCGGTGAAGCAGGCGGTCACGATGCCGGTGATCGCGGTGGGTCTCATCACCGACTATGAACAGGCCGAAGCGATTGTCGGCACGGGCGACGCCGATCTGATCGCGATCGCGCGCGGCATCCTCTATGATCCGCGCTGGCCCTGGCACGCGGCGGCGCATCTGGGCGCGAGCGTGAAGGCAGCGCCGCAATATCTGCGCTGCCAGCCACGCCAGTATAAGCATCTGTTCGACGCGGGTTGAAATGAAAAACGGGGCCTTGATGGCCCCGTTTCCTATACCAGCCGGCTCTGCTTGACCGCCGCTTCGATGAAGCTGGCGAACAGGGGATGCGGGTCGAACGGCTTGGACTTGAGTTCCGGGTGGAACTGCACGCCCACGAACCAGGGATGGTCGGGCCGTTCGACGATTTCGGGCAGCGTGCCGTCAGGCGACATGCCCGAAAAGTTCAGGCCGCCCTTTTCCAGCGGCTCGCGATAGCCGGCATTGACTTCGTAGCGATGCCGATGGCGCTCGCTGATCTCGGTCCCGCCATAGATGCCGGCGACGACGCTGTTGCCGTCCAGCCGGGCGGGATAGGCGCCCAGCCGCATGGTGCCGCCCAGATCGGTCTCGGCGGTGCGCTTCTGCAAACCTTCCGCGCTCATCCATTCGGTGATCAGGCCGACGACGGGTTCGCTGGTCTCGCCAAATTCGGTGGTCGACGCCTGGGTGATCCCGGCGGTGTTGCGGGCGCCCTCGATGCAGGCCATCTGCATACCAAGGCAGATGCCGAAAAAGGGCACATCGCGTTCACGCGCGAAACGGACCGAGGCGATCTTGCCCTCCGACCCGCGCACGCCAAAGCCGCCGGGAACCAGGATGCCGTGCATCGGCTCCAGGCTGGCGGCCAGATCGTCGCCCTTTTCGAACAATTCGGCGTCGATCCACTTGATGTTGACCTTCACCCGGTTGGCGAATCCGCCATGGGTCAGCGCCTCGTGCAGCGATTTATAGGCGTCGGGCAGGCCGACATATTTGCCGACCACGCCGATCGTCACTTCGCCTTCGGGATTTTGCTGCCGGTCCATGATGTCGGCCCAGCGCTCCAGCGAGGGCGCGGTGGTGTCGGCGATGCCGAAGGCGCGCAGCACTTCGGCGTCCAGCCCTTCGGCATGATATTGCGCCGGCACCGCATAGATGCTGCTGGCGTCGAGCGCGGGGATGACCGCTTCGGGGCGCACATTGCAGAACAGCGCGATCTTGCGGCGTTCGCTTTCGGGCAGCGGATGTTCGCAGCGGCACAGCAATATGTCGGGCTGGATGCCGAGCGAGGTCAGTTCGCGCACGCTATGCTGGGTCGGCTTGGTCTTCAGCTCGCCCGCCGCCGCGATATAGGGCACCAGGGTGACATGGACGAAGATCGACTGGCCGCGATCCAGATCATTATGCAGCTGGCGAATCGCCTCCATGAAGGGCAGCGATTCAATGTCGCCCACGGTGCCGCCGATTTCGCACAGGACGAAGTCCAGGCCTTCGGTGTCGGCGGTGGCGAAGGCCTTGATCTCGTCCGTGACGTGCGGGATCACCTGCACCGTTGCGCCCAGATAGTCGCCGCGCCGTTCGCGCGTGATGATGGTCTGATAGACGCGGCCCTGCGTCACATTGTCCGACTGGCGCGCCGAAACCCCGGTGAAGCGCTCATAATGGCCAAGGTCGAGGTCGGTTTCCGCCCCGTCGTCGGTCACATAGACTTCGCCATGCTGATAGGGGCTCATCGTGCCCGGATCGACGTTGAGATAGGGGTCGAATTTCCGGATTCGCACACGGTAACCCCGCGCTTGCAGCAGCGCTGCAAGGGATGCGGCCATCAGGCCCTTACCAAGCGAGGAGACCACGCCGCCGGTGATGAAAATATACCGCGTCATGGGAGGAGAGGCTTAGCCTTTCAGAACAACAAAGAGCAAGCGCGCGAATCCACGCGCGCTTAAAAAAAGATCGAATGATCGGCGAAGAGTTTAGTTGGCGAGCGGAACCGCGCCATCGGACGCTGGCGTCGTGGCCGCATTGCCGGCGGCGCCAGCCAGCGGATCGGCGTTGGCCGGCGCGCTCTGCGTCGCGGGCGCCTGCTTCACCAGCGAGGTGTCGATGTCGCTGGGGGCGTGACGCACCGACGCGATCACCGCCATGACGATCGACAGCAGCACGAAAATGCTGGCGAGGACCGTGGTCGAGCGGGTCAGGAAATCCGCCGCGCCGCGCGCCGACATGAAGCCCGCGGGGCTGCCGCCCACGCCCAGCCCGCCGCCTTCCGACTTCTGCATCAGGATGACGGTGACCAGCAGGGCAGCGATGATGGCCTGCACGACGAGGAGGAAGGTGAACATGCGACGTTTGTGTCCGGGACAAAGGGGGGCGTTGGCGCGCACATAGCGACGATGGGGCGCGGGGGCAACCGTTGCGGGTCCACGATGTCCGACCTTGATCCCCCACCCTGCGAAGGGAGGGGGATCAGGGTTCAGGCGGCAGCCGCCATGCGCCGGTCGGCCGCTTCGATGATCGGTGCGAATTTCGCCGCGGTCAGGCTGGCGCCGCCGACCAGCCCGCCGTCCACATCCGGCACCGCCAGCAGATCGGCCGCATTGTCGCCGTTCATCGACCCGCCATAGAGAATGCGCACCGCGTCCGCTTCCGCGCCGATCCGGCTGGCCAGCGCGGCGCGCAGCGCGGCGTGCATCGATCCCACCGCCTCGATCGTGGGGATGCGGCCGGTGCCGATCGCCCAGATCGGTTCATAGGCGACGGCGAGCCAGTCGGCCGACGCGCCTTCGGGCAGCGAAGCGAGCAACTGCGCCGACACAACCGCTTCGGCCCGGCCGGCGTCGCGCACGTCGATCGTCTCGCCCACGCACAGGATGACCTTCATCCCCGCCTGGTGCGCCGCGCCCGACTTGGCCGCGATGTCGGCGTTGGTCTCCCCGCGCGCCTCGCGCCGTTCGCTATGGCCGGTGATGACCCAGGTCGCGCCCGCTTCGGCCAGCATTTCCGCCGACAGCGATCCGGTATAGGCGCCGCTCATGTCCATATGGCAGTTTTGCGCGCCGATGAAGGCCGCGCCGCGCCGTTCGGACCCCGCCATGATGAGCGTGGCGGGCAGGCACAGGCCCACCTCCACCGCCGGATGCGCGGCGGCGATACGGCCGATCGCCTCCACCTCGTCAAGATGCGCGCGCATCCCGTTCATTTTCCAGTTGCCGACAACCAGCTTTCGCCTGTTCATCCGCCTGTTTCCCCTGTCATTATTGCTGCACGTAGCCCCCACCCGCGCCGCCGCCACATTCTCGTGCGACGCCTCCTCGACGCAAGCGGGTGCTGGACCAAGCCGATGAACGGCGCTCACGCATTTGTCCAGTGCAAGCCTTGCCGCCGCGCCGTTCCCCCCCTAAAGCGGGCCGCCATAACGCCCGCTGTTCGGACATATTCATGCTCACTGTCTTTCGCCGCATCATCCATTCCAAGTTCGGCGCGCTGTTCGCGATCCTGTTCCTGGGCCTCATCGCCGCCGCGTTCATTCTGGGCGACGTCACCAGTGGCCAGTTCGGCGGCGCCAGCCTGTCGGGCGGCGGCACCGCGGCCAAGGCGAAAGGCTATAAGCTGACCGTCACCGAATTGCAGGACCGGGTGCAGCGCGTGTTCGAAAATGCGCGTCGCTCCAGTCCCGAATTGCAGATCGGCGAATTTTTCGAACAGGGCGGCGGGAAGCAGGTGTTCGACCAGCTGGTGCAATCGCTGACCCTGCGCGCCTTCGCCGACGATCAGGGCGTGCATATCTCCAAGCGGCTGGTGGATGCGCAGATCGCGCAGGTTCCCGCCTTTCAGGATGCGGCGGGCAATTTCAGCAATGACAATTTCCGCGCCCTGCTGGCGCGCGAGCGGCTGAGCGAACAGGCGCTGCGCGATGACATCAGCCGCGAAATTCTGCAACGCCAGCTGGTGGCGCCGATCGGCCTGGGCGCGCGCCCGTCCGAAAATCTGGTCCTGCCCTACGCCTCGCTGCTGCTGGAAGCGCGGCAGGGCAATGTGGCGGCGATCCCCGCGGTCGCCTTTCTGGACGAAAAGGAGCCGACCGACGCGCAGCTGACGGACTTCTACAAGAAGAACGCCGCCCGCTTCACCATCCCCGAACAGCGCCGCATCCGCTATGCCGTGGTCGATGCCGCGCGTTTTGCCCAGGCCGCCGCGCCAACCGACGCGGAAATCAGCGCCTATTATAACCAGAACAAGGCAACCTATGCCGCCAGCCAGACCCGTAGCATCGAACAGCTGGTGCTGCCCACCGAAGCGGGCGCCAAGGCGATCGCCGCGCAGGTCAAGGGCGGCAAGTCGCTCGCCCAGGCGGCGCAGGGCGCTGGCCTGGCGGTGTCCACGCTGGACGCGCAAAGCCGCGCCCAACTGACCAGCGCGACCGGCAAGGCCGTGGCCGACGCCGCTTTCGCCGCCGGCCAGGGCGAACTGGTCGGCCCGGTGCGCGGGCCGCTCGGCTGGCTGCTGCTGCGCGTCACCGCCGTTCAGGACAAGGCCGCCCGCCCGCTCGGCGCCGCGCGCGACGACATCGTCGCCACCCTGCGCGCGCAGAAGGAAAAGCAGCTGCTGGCCGACTTCACCGGCAAGCTGGAGGACCAGATCGCCGATGGCGGCACCTTCGAGGAAGTGGTGAAGGATAATGGCCTGAAGCTGGAAACCAGCCCGCCGCTGCTGTCGACCGGCAAGCAGGTGAAGGACATGGCCTATGTGCCGTCCGCCGACATCAAACCGCTGGTCACGCCCGTCTTTGCGATGAGCGCCGACGATGATGCGCAGCTGGTGCCGATCACGCCGGACCAGCGCTATGCCCTGATCGCGCCCGGACAGATCATCGCCGCCGCCCCGCCGCCGCTGGCCGAGGTCAAGCCGCTGGTGCAGGCCCAGTATAAGCTCAACGCCGGCAACGAAAAGGCCAAGGCGCTGGCCGAGCAGATCCGCGCCAAGGTGGCCAAGGGCACGAAGCTGGCCGACGCCATCTCGCAGGCGGGCGTCCGGCTGCCCGCGCCCC
>NZ_AYOY01000026.1 GCF_000508185.1 Sphingobium sp. C100
CGCTTCAAATCGAAACCGCCCTGGTCAGGCGGCTGCGCAGCCCCTATCGCGCTTCGGTAACTACCCTGTTCAACCAGCCTTCGGATATGCCATGCCCGACAAGCCCAGTCCCGCCGACATCATGCCGCTCGCCAATGTCATGGCGCGGCTGCGCGATCCACAATGCGGCTGCCCATGGGACATTGCGCAGGATTTCGGCTCGATTGCGCCCTACACGATTGAGGAAGCCTATGAGGTCGCCGACGCGATCGAGCGCAACGACATGGCGGCGCTGCGCGATGAGCTGGGCGACTTGTTGCTCCAGGTGGCGTTTCACAGCCGCATGGCCGAACAGGCCGGGCATTTTACGTTGCAGGATGTGATCGACGGCATCAGCGAGAAGATGATTCGCCGCCATCCTCATGTTTTTGGCGAAGGCGCCCGGCGCGAGGATGGCCATGCCCAATGGGAGGCGATCAAGGCGGTCGAGCGGGCGGAGAAGGAACCGGACCCAAGTGCGCTGGCCGGCGTGGCGCTGGCGCTACCCGCCCTGCTCCGCGCGGAAAAACTGCAGAAGCGTGCGGCGCGTACGGGTTTCGACTGGCCGGACATCACCGGCGTGACCGACAAGATCACCGAGGAACTGGATGAGGTGCGGGAGGCCGCGACGCCGGGGGAGCGCGAAGAAGAGGTCGGCGACCTGCTATTTGCCGTCGTGAACCTCGCCCGCCATCTCAACGTCGATCCCGAACAGGCGCTGCGCAAGGCGAACGCAAAGTTCGACCGACGCTTTCGGACGATGGAGGAAGTGGCGGGTGCGGCCTTTTCTGACCTGTCGCTGGAGGAGAAGGAAGAATTATGGGGTGAAGCCAAGCGGCGTGAAAAACTGGCCTGAGGCGGTTGGGTTGGTGTCAGCCCTGCCCACCCTCATTCCCGCTCGCGTTTGTTGAAGCGGGCGAAGGCGGCGTCCGACAGGCGAACGTCAACACGCGTTTCTTCCTCTTCGATCCGGGTCGAGAGCACTTCGCCATGTTCGTGCAACCAGGCCAGCGTTGCGCCATCGGATACGGGAAGCCGTAGTCCATACACTTTGGCGCCGCGCGTCATCCGGTCGCTGATCGCCCGCTGGAGCATGTCCACCCCCTCGCCCGTCAAGGCCGACAGGATCACGACATCATCGCGGCGAGCGGCCTGCTCGCGCGCGAGCACTTCATCATCGGCGCTCAACAGGTCGAGCTTGTTCCACGCCTCGATGATCGGCGGCGGCGCGGGTTCCCCCTCCCCGCGCTCCAACGCCGGTTCGCCGGCGACGCCCAGTTCCCCCAGCACGTCCAGCACATCGTCACGCTGTGCTTCGGAATCGGGATGGGCGATATCCCGAACATGAACGATGAGGTCTGCCGACAGCACTTCCTCCAGCGTCGCCCGGAACGCGGCGATCAGTTGCGTGGGCAGGTCGGAGACGAAACCCACCGTGTCCGACAGGATCGCCTTGTCGAGGCCAGGTAGCGCGATCTGGCGCATGGTCGGATCGAGCGTGGCGAAGAGCAGATCCTCCGCCATGACGGTCGCGCCGGTCATCCGGTTGAACAGGGTCGATTTGCCGGCATTGGTATAGCCGACCAGCGCGATCACGGGCCACGGCGCGCGTTGACGCCGGGCGCGGTGCAATCCGCGGGTGCGAGTCACTTGGTCGAGTTCCCGGCGAATCTTGGCCATGCGATCGCGGATCATGCGACGGTCGGCCTCGATCTGGGTTTCGCCCGGACCGCCGAGGAAGCCGAAGCCGCCACGCTGCCGCTCAAGATGGGTCCAACTGCGGACGAGTCGGCCGGCTTGATAGTCGAGATGCGCCAGTTCGACCTGAAGCCGGCCTTCATTGGTCGCCGCGCGTTCGCCGAAAATTTCAAGGATCAGGCCAGTCCGGTCGATGACCTTGGCTTCGCACGCTTTTTCGAGATTGCTTTGCTGCACCGGCGACAGGCTGTTGTCGACAATGACCAGTTCAGCTTCTTCCTGCTTGATCAGGGTTGCGATCTGATCGACCTGGCCGCTGCCGAACAGGGTGGCGGGCTTGCGGTCACGCACGCGGAAAGCCTGGGCCGCGCGCACGTCGATGCCGATAGCCAGGGCAAGGCCACGCGCCTCCTCCAGCCGGGCATCGCTGTCCCGACGGTCGGCATTATGGGTTTCGGCATGAACGACGACGGCGCGCGCGCCGCGCGCCACTTCATCATCGGAGTCGCGGTTGAATATGGCCATATCAGCTTAAAGCATTCCGATACGCGCCGGTCCACCAATGGATGGCACGGCGCGCGATGCGGATCAGTCGTCCTGCTCGTTTTCGCCACTCAGGTCGAGCGCATGGAGCGGCTGGACCGTCGAAATGGCGTGTTTGTAGACAAGCTGGACCATACCGTCGCGTTCCAGCAACATGCAGAACAGATCGAAGGCGGCGATTTCACCCTGGAGCATGACGCCGTTCACCAGGAACATCGTCACCGGGCTGCCGGATTTGCGGACGGCGGACAGGAAGATTTCCTGGAGCAATTTGGACTTGCCATTGCCCTCACCGGACTTGCGCAACTCGGTCAGATCCATCGACTGGGCCGGCATCACCGTCGAAATGGCGTGCTTATAGACGAGTTGCGACTGGCCATCGCGACGCAGCAGCACGGAGAAATTATCGAACCAGGTGATGATACCTTGCAGCTTCACGCCCTTGACCAGGAACATGGTCACCGGGGTCTTGCTCTTACGCAGGCTGTTGAGGAAAATATCCTGCAAATTATTGACTTTGTCGGCCATGGTCTTTGCCAGTCCTGTATTCTTGGCGGGACGTTACCCGCTCTTTGCACCCTTAAGCAGAGTGTCTTGCCTGCCCCCGCGCACCGGGAGCGGGCCGGTTCTACCGCAATTGCGAAGATGCGTCCACAAGCGAGATGAGCGGCGGCCAACTTCCTCCATCAAATGGCCCGGACGCGCTTTACGATCGCATCCGGGCCATCGTCGCCCGCTTCAGTCCTTGCCTTCGGTAATGCCCAGCAGCTTGAGTTTCCGGTGCAGCGCCGAGCGCTCCATGCCGATGAAGGTCGCCGTGCGCGATATATTGCCCGAAAAGCGGCGGATCTGGATGCGCAGATATTCGCGCTCGAAACACTCGCGCGCCTCGCGCAGAGGGGCGCCCATGATCGCCGATTGGCCCACGCCCTCTCCGTTCCCGCCGCTGGTGAGTTCGGGCGGCAGCATGTCGAGTTCGATCCGGCCGATGCGATCGCCGGGCGCCAATATCATCGTCCGTTCGATGACGTTGCGTAATTGGCGGACATTGCCGGGCCATTCATTCGCCTGAAGCGCGGCCATGGCGTCGCTGGCGATTTCCGGTGGCGGGACGCGCCGATCGGCGGCGAATCGCGCCAGATAATGATCGACCAGCGGCGGAATATCATCGCGCCGTTCGGACAGCGGCGGAATGGCGAGTGGGACGACGTTGAGGCGGTAGAAGAGATCCTCGCGAAACCGGCGTTCCTCTATTTCCGTCGCGAGATTGCGGGCGGTGGAGGAGATGACGCGGACATCCACCTTCACCTGCCGCTGGCCGCCGACGCGGGTGAAACTCTGGTCGGTGAGCACGCGCAGAATCTTGCCCTGCGTCGTCAGGGGCATGTCGGCGATCTCGTCCAGATAGAGCGTGCCGCCATGGGATTGTTCCAGGAAACCGGGACGGACCAGGCCGCTATTATCCTCGACGCCGAACAATTCCTCCTCGACGCGGTCAGGGTCCATGCGGGCGGCGGCGACGATGATGAAGGGCGAGTCGGCCCGACCGCTCCAGCTGTGGAGCATCCGCGCGGCGACTTCCTTGCCCACCCCCGCCGGGCCGGAGATCAGCACGCGGCTGCCGGTGCCGGCCACCTTCTTGATCGTGGCGCGGACGCCGTTGATGGCGGCCGACGTGCCGGTCAGTTCGTCATCCTGGCCGAAGCGCGCGCGCAGCACCTGATTTTCCCGGCGCAGCCGTTCGGTCTCGGTCGCGCGGGCGACAAGATGAAGCAGCCGATCGGCTTCGAACGGCTTTTCGATGAAGTCGGCCGCGCCCTTGCGGATAGCGGCGACGGCGGTGTCGATATTGCCATGACCGGAAATCATCAGCACGGGGATGGTCGGGTCTCGCCGCTTGATCTCGTCAAGCAGTTCCAGCCCGTCCATCCGCGACCCCTGAAGCCACACATCAAGCAGCACCAGCGAGGGACGGCGCGCGTCGAGCGCGTCGATCGCGCTGTCGCTATGGGCGGCGGTGCGGGTGGTAAAACCTTCATCTTCGAGCACACCCGCGACCAGGTCGCGAATATCCTCTTCATCGTCCACAATCAGAATATCAAGCGCCATTGGCCGTCACTTTTCCTTTGGGGAGGGCTATCACCTGTCCCTCTTCCAGTTTTTCCAGCGCCCCTGCGGCGAACCGCAGGGTCACACACGCCCCGCCCCCTTCGGCATCGTCGAAGCGGATCTCCCCCAGATGCTCCTCGACAATCTTCTTGACGATGGCGAGGCCCAGACCCGTCCCTTTGGATCGCGTCGTCATATAAGGTTCCAATATCCGGTCCCGTTCGGGCGGCAGACCGATGCCGTCGTCACGCACGGTGATGACGACATCGCTGCCGTCCCGCGCCAATGCCATGCGAACATGGCCACGCGGCGTTCCATCATCAGGAACAGGTTTTGGTTCAATGGCTTCCACCGCATTCTTCACGATATTTGTAAGCGCCTGCCCCAATTGGCGCCGGTCGCAGACCAGTTCCAGATCGACCGCTTGGGCATCATATTCAAACCGGATGTCGGGATGCGCGACTTCGTGCAGGAATAGGGCGTGGCGCGCAATGTCGCCGATCGCCTCACGCCGGAAGACCGGTTTGGGCATCCGCGCGAAGGAGGAAAATTCGTCCACGATCCGCCGCAGATCGCCGACCTGGCGCACGATCGTGCCGGTCAGGCGGGAAAAGGTGGCCTTGTCGTTCGTCACCTCTTCACCATAGCGGCGCTGGAGCCGTTCGGCGGCGAGTTGGATCGGGGTCAGCGGATTCTTGATTTCGTGCGCGATGCGACGCGCCACGTCGGACCAGGCGGCGCGGCGCTGGTCCGAAAGCTGCTGCGTGATGTCGTCGAAGGTCAGGATATGACGCGATGCGTCCCGCGCCAGTTTGACCGCAAGCGTGCGCAGGTCGCCATGGGCGCGGACCTGCACGATGCCGGCATCCTCGTCCGAGGCGACAAATTCAGCGAGTTCGGGCGATATTTCGGCGAGGCGGCGGCCCACAGGATCATCCCCCTGCTCCACCAGGATCGCCGCGGCCGAGCTGTTGAGCAACACAATCACGCCCGCAAGATCGACCGAGAGGACGCCGGCAGTGACCCCCGACAGGATCGCCTCGATAAAAGCGCGGCGCTCGTCAAGCTGGCTGTTGGCGGCGACCAGCGCGCCGGTCTGCGCCTCCAGCCGCTGGGTCATGCGGTTGAAGGCGGCGGCAAGCGTGCCGATCTCGTCGCGGCTCTGGGGACTCGTCACGCGCGCGGACAGATCGCCGGCGGTGATCCGCCGCGCCGCCGTGACCAGCTCGTTCACCGGCCGGACCATCCAGTCGGCGACGGCGAGCGCAATGTAAACGGCGATGCCGACCAGCAGCAGCGACCCCACGAACAGCGCGATGTTGAAACGCAATTGCAGCGCCCGCGACTGTGCAGCGAACAGATCATAGTCGGCGATCACCTTCTGCGCGCGCTCGACATTGCTGAAGGATGATGTGCCCGCATTGCGGGTGGCGTAGAGATAGATCTTGGATTTGGGGTAGAGCAGAGTCACCGCCTCAACCTGGTTGGGGCGCGCCTGGACCACGATATCCTCGCCAGCGGCCAGGCGACGGACGACTTCGGCGGACAGCATTTCCGACGCGGGGCGGTTTTCGGGGTCAACGGTAGCGGCGGTGCGGGCGATCCCGTCCTTGCCGACCTCGATAATGGCGGACCGGTTCAACTTGCGGGTGACGACCTGATAGATATACCCCTCGGCAAAGCGCGGGCTCGATACCTCCGTCTGGCCCAGATAATCGCGCAGGTCGCCGGCCATGGTCAGCGTTTCATCCCGCACTTCGCGCAGATTCTGTTCATAATAGCCGCGCGCCAGTTCGCTGGCATTTTGCAGCATCCCGCGGGCGCTGTCGGAAAACCAGAATTGTACGCCATATTGAAACAACAGCGAGGCGAAGATCACGACCAACAGCATCGGCACGCTGGCGACGATCGAGAACATGGCGACAAGGCGGACGTGCAACTGACCGTCGCTGCCGATCGCCGAAGCCGCGGCCCGCCGCTTCGCCACGCGGCGCCCCACCAGGACGAGCAAGGCGATCGCAGGCACCAGATTCGCCACCAGCAGCAGGGCGACGATGGGCGGCGTCAGCAGCGTATAGGATTGGCCACTACCAGACAGCAGATGATAGGTGAGCCCCGCCATCCCCAGAAAAAGGGCAAGCGTCACAGCTTCCACCAGCGCGGCGAGGCGCCCGTTGCGCAGAAAATGCGGCACAAGCCTCCGCCCTGCGGAGGCCCGCCTGCGGAGGGTGGTCGCGCCATTCATAGTGGCTTTGTTACAACAAGCCCGTGCCCGTTCAAACACAGTATTTGAGACGCCCGCTGTCGCTGGTCGATGCAGGCCATCGGTTCGTCCTGATATGCCACTGATTCCGGTCAGTCCCCGATCCGCAACTGGAGCGGGTCCAGACCATAGTCGGTCAGTTTCTTGCGCAGCGTATTGCGGTTGATGCCCAGCAGCCCGGCCGCGCGGATTTGATTGCCATCGACGCTGGACAGCACTTCTTCCAGCAGCACCGGCTCGATGACCGCCAGCAGGTCTTCATGCAGGGCGCGCTGGGGCTGTCCCAGGCCGATGCCGAGCTGTCGCTTGGCCCAGTCCCGCACGGCATGGACGAGTTGCTCGGGTGGCGCGGCATGGTCGGCGGGCACGGCGTCCATCGGCAGCATGTTCCGCAACATTTCAGCCGTGATGATATTTTCCCGGCTCAGCACCGCCAGCCGCTGCATCATATTCTGAAGCTCGCGGACATTGCCCGGCCAGTGCCAAGCCATCAGAAGTTGCGCCGCGTCATCGGCCAACGCCTTTCGCGGCAGACCCTCCTGCGCCGCGCGGTCGAGGAAATGGCGGGCAAGCAGGATCACGTCCTCGCGCCGTTCCCGCAGCGGCGGCAGCGCGATCGGCACGACGTTGAGCCGATAATAGAGATCCTGCCGGAACCGGCCTTCCTCGATCAATTGAGGCAGATGCTTGTTGGTTGCGGCAATGATGCGGACATTGACCCGCACCGGCTTCGACCCGCCCACGGTCGTCACCTCGCCCGATTGCAGCACACGCAACAGCCGGGTCTGTGCCTCCATCGGCATGTCGCCAATCTCGTCGAGGAAGAGGGTTCCCCCCTGCGCCTGCTCGAACTTGCCGGCGGTCCGGGCATGGGCGCCGGTGAACGCGCCCTTTTCATAACCAAACAGTTCCGCTTCGATCAGTTCGCGCGGAATGGCGGCCATGTTGATCGCAATGAATGGCTTGGTGCGACGCTGCCCCAGGCTGTGAATGGCCTCCGCCACCAACTCCTTGCCGGTCCCCGATTCGCCGAGCACCAGGATCGACAGGTCGTTGGAAAGCACGCGCGCGATCGTGCGATAGACTTCCTGCATCGCGGGTGAGCGGCCGACGAGCGGCAGCTCGTCATGCGGCAGCCCCCCTTCCCCATCCATTTCCTCCGCGCTCTGCCGGGTGCCGAGCGCGTCGGCAACGGCTCGGGTCAGTTCGTTGAGGTCGAACGGCTTGGGCAGATATTCGAACGCACCTTTTTCCGTCGCGCGGATCGCCGTGTTGAGCGTGTTCTGCGCCGACAGGATGATGACGTTGAGGTCGGGGTTCCGCTCGATGATCTGGGCCACCCCATCAAGCCCATCGCCATCCGGCAGCATGACGTCGGTGATCAGCACGTCGGGCGCAAAGCTTTCCATCAGCGCCGTGCGTTCGCGGATCGAGGCGGCGGTCTTGACCTTATGCCCCTGTCGCCGCAGCGCTTCGCCCACCACCACGCAAATGGCAGGATCGTCGTCGACCACCAGGATTGCGCCGGACGCCGCCATCACGCCATCCCCATCGGCAACAGGATACGAAAGGTGGATTCGCCCGCCTCTGGATCGCGCGCATATTGAACGAATCCGTTCATGTCGCGCACCAGCTTGTCCACCAGCGCCAGCCCCAGGCCCTGCCCGTCGCGCTTGCCGGTGATGAAGGGATTGAAGAGATGGTCGAGAATATGTTCAGGCACACCGGGTCCATTGTCGATCACGAGAATTTCGATCGGCAGCACCGCGCTGCCCTTGCCGCCGCCGACCACGACGGAAACGCCATGGCGAAAGGCGGTTTCGACCCGGATGCAGGGGCTTTGAACATGCTCCAGCGCCTCGGCCGCATTTTTGAGAAGGTTGATCATCACCTGCACCAGCGCGTCGTCATTGATGTTAGCGAATGGCAAGGATGGATCATAATGTTTTATGATCTTGATATTTTTTGCAAAACCAGCGGCCGCGATACCGGCCGCCCGGTCGATCAGCGGATAGATATTTTCCGGTCGGCAATCGAGCGTCCGGTCGGTCGTGAAATCCTGCATCCGGTCGATCAGCGCGGCGATGCGATCAACCTCGTTGCAGATCAACTGGGTCAGCGCCGCATCGCGTCCGCCCTGGCTGGATTCGAGCAACTGCGCCGCACCGCGTATGCCCGACAGCGGGTTCTTGATCTCATGCGCCAGGATCGCCGCCGCGCCCATGGCGGAACGCGCGCCACCCGATGAGCCGCGATGGCCGATCTTGCGGGCCTGGCTTTGCGCATGGAGCGAGACGACCCGCCAGCCGTCATGATCGATGATCGGCGCGATCATCAGATCCACCTCCATCTCGGCAGTGCGCCCGGCATGGACCTTGATGTCATAGGCCGCGACGGCCTTGTTGCTGTGCCAGATGTCGAACCGCGCCCCCGCCTCCGCAATGCGGATGGTCCGCGACACGTCGCTGCCGATGATGGCCGACCGGGCCATGTTGAGCAAGGTTTCGGCGCGGACATTGGCATCGGCGATGCTGTTGTCGGGCTTCACGATCAGCGTCGCTACCGGCAACGCCGTCATCTGTTCGCCCAGCGATGGTCCGTCCTGCGCCATGCGAAGCGGCGGGACGGACGTCAGCGCGCCGGTCATGCCGCCTTTCGCAGCTCCGCAGCATCAAGGCCGCTGGCGATCAGCGGCTCATAGAAGCGGGCGAGCATGTCGAGCACTGTGCCCGCATCCGGCTCCTTGTTCACGGCATTGCGGAACTCGGCCGAACCAGTCAGCCCCTTGGTATACCAGCCGATATGCTTGCGCGCCATATTGACACCGGTATGCGTGTCATAATGATCGAGCATCGCATGATAATGTTCTACGATAACGCGATATTGCTCTGCTAGTGATGGGTCGGGAAGGCGTGTGCCATCCGTCAGCCATGCCATGACCTGGCCGATCAGCCAGGGCCGTCCATAAGCGCCGCGACCGATCATGACGCCATCCGCGCCGCTCTGTTCCAGCGCGGTGTCCGCGTCCTCGATCGAACAAATGTCGCCATTGACGATGACGGGCAGCGTCACGGCATCCTTGACCTTGCGCACGAAGGCCCAGTCGGCCGATCCCTTATACATCTGATTGCGGGTGCGGCCATGCACGGTGATGAGCTTCGCCCCCAGATCTTCAGCAATATGGGCGAGTTCGGGCGCGTTGAGGCTGGCATGGTCCCACCCCATGCGCATCTTGACGGTGACGGGCACGTCCACCGCGTCCACCGTCGCCTTGATGAGCGCGGCGGCGAGCGGCAGGTCGCGCATCAACGCGCTGCCCGCGTCGCCATTGACGACCTTTTTCACTGGGCAGCCCATGTTGATGTCGATGATCGCCGCGCCGCGATCAGCGTTGAGCCTGGCGGCCTCGGCCATTTCCACAGGCGAGCAGCCGGCCAGTTGCATCGACACCGGTTCTTCCAGCGGATGCCAGGCGGCCTTTTGCAGCGACTGGCGCGTTTCGCGGATCATCGCCGCCGACGCGATCATTTCTGTCACGTTGAGGCCCGAACCATAGCGGCGGACCAGCGTGCGAAACGGCATGTCGGTGACGCCGGTCATTGGCGCCAGCACGACCGGCATGGCGATGGTCACGGGACCGATGAAAATGGGAGAAAGACTGCGCATCGAAATTGTAACAAACCTGCCTAAAAAACAGGCAGCCTTTAGCGGAAAATGGGGAGGACGGCAAGCGAGGGGCTGGCGGCGCCCGATCGGCTCGTCTATGCGCCGGGTCATGACATCGGCCAAGCCCCGTATCGTCGCGCTGATCGTCGCCGCCGGCCAGGGGAACCGGGCGGGCGGCGATCGTCCCAAACAGTTTCGGATGCTCGCGGGCAAGGCCGTTCTGGCCCACGCCTATGACGCGCTCGCCGCCCATGACGGGATGGATGCGGTCTTCATTGTGTTGGGCGACGGCCAGGAAGCAACCGCGCGCGCCTCGTTAGGCGACCAGCGCCCCGCCACTTTCGTCGCGGG
>NZ_AYOY01000027.1 GCF_000508185.1 Sphingobium sp. C100
CTGGCCGTCGCCGGGCTGATGCTGATCGCGGCGCCGGGCGAAGGGCTGGGCTTCGGACCGGGAGAGATGGTGACGCTGGTCAGCACCCTGGCGATCGCGCTGGAGATCATCTTCATCAGCCTGTGGGCGGGCAAGGTGGATGTCGCGCGGGTGACATTGGTGCAGCTGGCGGTGACGGCGCTGCTCGCCTTTGCCTGCATGGCGCCGGCGGGCGAGCGCCTGCCGCCCTTTTCCTGGACGGTCGTGCTGTCCGCCTGCGGGCTGGGCGCGATGACCGCGCTGATCCAGTTCGTGATGAACTGGGCGCAGCGCACCGTGTCGCCGACGCGCGCGACGCTGATCTACGCCGGGGAGCCGGTCTGGGCCGGCATTATCGGCCGGGTCGCGGGCGAAAGGCTGCCACCCGCCGCGCTGCTCGGCGGATTGCTGGTCGTCGCGGCGGTGATCGTGAGCGAGATCGACTTCACGCGCCGCAAACCCGCCAGATGATCGTTACGATGCTCAGCTTCTGGCAAAGACCGGCGGACGCTTCTCGAAAAAGGCGGTGAAGGCTTCGCGCGCCTCGGGCGACGCCATCGCCTCGCGGAACAACTGCGCTTCCTCCTCGATCCGGGCGACGAGCGCGGCGGGATCGCCCTTCATCAGGCGGCGGGTGGCGGCCAGCGCGCGCGGCGGCTTGGCCATGAGCGCGGCGGCCTTGGCCCTCGCCTGATCGAGCAGGGCGTCGGCCGGAACGATCGCCGTCACCATGCCGGCGCGCGCGGCGCTGTCGGCGTCCATCGGTTCACCCAGCAGCAGCATCGCCGCCGCCCTGGCATGGCCCAGAATGGCGGGCGCGAGCAGGCTGGAGCCGGCTTCGGGCACCAGGCCCAGATTGACGAAGGGCATGACGAAGCGCGCGTCGGGCGCGGCATAGATGAGGTCGCAATGGAACAGCATCGTCGTGCCGACCCCGACGGCCAGTCCCTGCACCGCCGCAACCAGGGGCTTGTCGAAGGTGGCGATGGCGCGGATGAAGGCGAAGGCGGCCGCCCCCCCTTCCGGCCCGGCCAGGAAATCCTGAAGATCATTGCCCGCGCAAAAGGCATCGCCCCGGCCCGCGATCAGCACCGCGCCGATGTCCGCGCGCATGGATGCGTCGGCCAGCGCGGCCGTCATGGTGCGATACATGGCGCCGGTCAGCGCGTTCTTCTTGTCCGGGCGGTCGATATGGATTTCCATCACGCCCTGTTCTTCGATGATCGCGATATGGTCGCTCACGCCCGGCCTCTCCCTTGTTGCGGTGCAAGGGGAAATTGTTGGCGCAGCCCGGCGGCGGCGTCTATCCCCTGATTTTCGATCATTATCCGCCGGAAGACCAGATGAACCGATTGCGCCAGGCGCTCGACCCCTTCCTGCTGCTGCTGATCGCCACCGTCGCCCTAGCGTCCGTGCTGCCGGCGCGGGGCGAAGGCGCGCGGGTCGCCGGCGCGATCGCGGACGCAGGCATCGTGCTGCTTTTTTTCCTGCATGGTGCGAAATTGTCGCGCGCGGCGATCTGGAGCGGCGCGCGGGCGTGGAAACTGCACCTGGCGACGCTGGCAACGACCTTCATCGCCTTCCCGATTCTGGGCCTGATCGTCGGCCGAGTCGGCATCGTCCCCGCCGACATGCGCGCGGGGTTGCTGTTCCTGGCGCTGCTGCCATCGACCGTCCAGTCGTCCATCGCCTTCACCGCGATCGCGCGGGGCAATGTCGCCGCGGCCGTGGTCAGCGCCTCCTTCTCCAACCTGCTGGGCATCGTCCTGACCCCCTTGCTGGTCGCGCTGCTGATGCAGCGGAGCGGCAGCGCCGGCCTTGTTTCGCTGTCCTCGATCGAGGGGATCGTGCTGCAATTGCTGTTGCCCTTCGTCGCGGGCCATCTGATGCGGCCGTGGATCGGCGGGTTCATCGAACGGCATCGGGCGATGATCGGGCGGGTGGATCGCGGGTCGATCCTGCTGGTGGTCTATGCCGCTTTCTCCGCCGCCGTGGTCGAGGGACTGTGGAGCAAGGTGTCGACGGGCGAATTGCTGGCGCTGGCGGCGTTGTGCATGGCGATGCTGGCGGTGGTGCTGCTCTTCACCTATGCGCTGGGGCGGATGCTGGGCCTGTCGCGCGAGGATGCGATCGTGCTGCAATTTTGCGGGTCGAAGAAGAGCCTGGCGTCGGGGGTGCCGATTGCCGGCGTGCTGTTCCCGGCGGCGGCGGTCGGCCCGATCCTGTTGCCGGTCATGGTCTTTCACCAGATCCAGTTGATGGCTTGCGCGCTGCTGGCGCGCCGCTATGGCGCGCAACCATTGGTCGAGGTGCAGCAGCCGGCGGCGGCGGAATGACGATGACAACGAACGAACCGATCCTGACCGACATCCCCATGGACCGCTTCCTGACCCAAATAGAGGCGCTGGCGGACGTGATCGTCGCATCGCGATGGCGACCCGACTGGATCGTGGGCGTGGGGCGCGGCGGGCTGGTGCCCGCCACCTGGCTGAGCCACGCCATCGGGCGGCCGATGCTGTCGATCGACCTGTCGGCGAAGCTGCCCAGCTTCAGCGAGGCGCGACTGGCGGACCTGTCGATACGGACGGACGCGGGCGAGCGGATGCTGGTCGTGGACGACATCAACGACAGCGGGCGGACCATCAACCGGTTGCGCGACGCCATCGGCGCCCGACACGGGAATGGGCGCGGAGACGGGCTGCGCTTTGCCGTGCTGATGGACAATATCCGCTCCGCCGCCCGCGTCGATTATCGCGCCGAAACGATCGACCGCGCCGTCACAAAGGACTGGTTCGTCTTCCCGTGGGAGAAGGTCGCGAGCCGGGCCAGCATCCTGGCCGACTGGGGTGAGGCGCCCGACCGGACCGCCTAAAATAGACAGCTGCATCGACTTTGCGCGCGGGATAGTTATACGATCGTAAAACTTTAGGGAGCGGGAGCGTCGACATGGGCAGCAGCTATGACGCCGTCATCATCGGCGGCGGACATAATGGGCTGGTCTGCGCCTTCTACCTGGCGCGGGCGGGCTATAGAGTGCGCATATTGGAGCGGCGCGCCATCGTCGGCGGCGCGGCGGTGACCGAGGAATTTCACCCCGGCTTCCGCAATTCGACCGCCAGCTACACGGTCAGCCTGCTCAATCCCAAGGTCATTCGCGACATGAAGCTGGCCGATCATGGCTATCGCGTGATCGAACGGCCGATCAGCAATTTTCTGCCGCAGTCCGATGGCGGCTATCTGAAGCTGGGTGGCGGGCTGGAACGGACGCAGGCGCAGTTCCGCAAGTTCAGCGACCGCGATGCGGACAGGCTGCCGGCCTATTATGCGGCGCTGGAGGTGGTGGCGGACATTCTGCGCGATCTGGTGCTGAAAAGCCCGCCCAATGTCGGCGACGGGCTGACCATGATCGTGCAGGCGCTGCAACAGGGGCGACGGGTCGCGGGGCTCACGCTGGAGCAGCAGCGCGACGTGCTGGACCTGTTCACCAAGTCGGCGCGCGGCTTCCTGGACGGCTGGTTCGAAAGCGAGGCGGTGAAGGCGGCGTTCGGCTTTGATGCGGTGGTCGGCAATTATGCCTCGCCCGACACGCCGGGAAGCGCCTATGTGCTGCTGCACCATGTCTTTGGCGAAGTGAACGGCAAGAAGGGCGCCTGGGGTCATGTGACAGGCGGCATGGGCGCGATCACGCAGGCGATGGCGGCGGTGGTCGCCGCGATGGGGGTGGAAATCAGCCTGGAGGCGCCGGTCGCATCCGTGCTGGTGGATGGGACGCGCGCGGTGGGCGTGCGGCTGGAAAGCGGCGAAGAGGTGATGGGCGGCGCGGTGATCGCCAATGTCGGGCCGAAGCTCCTCTATGAACGGATGATGGCGCCCGCCGACCTGCCCGCCGATTTCCTGAAGCGGATCGCGGCTTTCAGGACGGGTTCGGGGACGTTCCGCATGAATGTGGCATTGTCCGCCCTGCCCGACTTCACATGCCTGCCCGGCGCAGGGGAGCATCACCGATCGGGCATCATCATCGCGCCGACCCTGGACTATATGGACCGGGCGTTCATGGATGCGAAGCGGTACGGATGGTCGCGAGAACCGATTGTCGAGATGCTGATCCCGTCCACCATCGACCGGAGCCTGGCGCCGGCGGGATGCCATGTCGCCAGCCTTTTCTGCCAGCAATTCGCGCCGACCCTGCCGGATGGTCGCAGCTGGGACGATGCGCGGGAGGCGGCGGCGGATCAGGTCATCGCCACGGTGGAGGCCCATGCGCCCGGCTTCGCCCGGTCCGTGATCGCGCGGCAGATCCATTCGCCGCTCGACCTGGAACGCAAGTTCGGCCTGGTCGATGGCGACATCATGCACGGCAATCTGACGCTGGACCAGATGTGGGCGGCGCGCCCGGTGCTGGGCCATGGCGCCTATCGCGGGCCGGTGAAGGGCTTGTATATGTGCGGCGCGGGCACCCATCCGGGCGGCGGCGTGACCGGCGCGCCGGGCCATAATGCCGCCCGCGCAGTGCTCAGCGACGGCGCGCTGTGGCGGCGGTGGCGACGATAACCCCGCCGCGTCAGTGCGCGGCGGAGGTGTCGACCTTGCCCACCGGCTTGGGCGCGAGCCAGACGATCACCGCGGCAGCAAAGCAGACAAGCGCCGAAATGAAGAAGATATGATCGACCGCGATGGCGATCGCTTCCCCCTCCACAATGTTGGAGATGGTCTGCCGGATCTGCTCGGTCGACATGCCGAGCGCCTCCAGTTTCGCCTGCGCGTCTTCCGGTTGCAACACGCGCGCCAGTTCGTTGCGCGATACCCGTTGCGAATCGCCCCAGCCGGTCAACACCAGCGACGTCGCGATGGCGATCGCCATGGTGCGCACGAAATTCTGCAAACCCGCCGCCGACGCCGTTTCGCTCGGCAATACGGACCCCAGGGTCAAGGTCGTCAGCGGGATCATGAAGAAGGGCATGGCGAAGCCCTGGACGAATTGCGGCGCGGCCAGCGTCCAGAAATCCACCCCGCTGGTCCAGTGCGCGCGCCACAGCGTCATCAGGCCCAGCCAGAAAACCGCGCCCGAAATCATGATGCGCGGATCGACCTTGCCCATGAAGCGCGCCACCATGGGCGCCATCATCAACGCCGCCATGGCGGTGAAGGCGGTCACGATCCCCGCCCAGGTCGCGGTATAGCCCTGGGTCATCTGCAACCATTGGGGGATGACGACGATGCCCGCGAAATAGGCGCCGAAACAGAGCGCGAGCGAAAAGACGCCGGAGGAAAAGCCGATATGGCGGAACACCCGCAGATCGACGATCGGATGCGCCTCGGTCAGTTCCCAGATGATGAAGATCAGGAAGCCGATCGCGGCCAGCACCGCCAGCACGACGATCAGCGGATCGCCGAACCAGTCATGGTCGCGCCCGATGTCGAGCATGATCTGAAGGCAACCGATCCAGAAGACCAGCAGCGCCAGGCCGATCTTGTCGATCGGCAATTTGGCGGTGTCGGTTTCCACCGGCCGCAGCAGCGCCTGCGCCGCGAAGATGCAGACCACCGCGATCGGCAGGTTGATGAAAAAGATCCAGTGCCAGCTCCAATTGTCGCTGATATAGCCGCCGATGATCGGCCCCATGGCCGGCCCCAGCAGCGTGGTCATCGCCCATAGCCCCATCGCCCTGGGCCGCGCCTCCGGCGGGAAGATGCGCATCAGCAGGGTCTGCGACATTGGCATGATCGGCCCGCCGCAAATGCCCTGGCCGATACGACAGGCGACGATCATGCCCAGCGTCATCGACATCCCGCACAAGAACGAGAAAATACCGAAGCCGACCATTGAGAAGGTGAACATCTTGACCACGCCGAACCGCTGCGCCAGCCAGCCGGTCAAGGGCACGCAGATCGCCTCCGCCACCGCATAGGATGTGATGATCCACGTCCCCTGATCCGGCGCGATGCCCAGATTGCCGGCGATATGCGGCACCGAGACGTTGGCGATGGTCAGGTCGAGCACGACCATGAAATTACTCATGGCCAGCACCAGCCCGGCCAGGGTCCGGGTGCGCGGCGAAAGCCGCGAGAAGATTTCGTCGTCGCCAGCCATGTCCTACCCCTATTCGGCGGCGAGGTCGATCTCGACGTCCATCGAGAGGCCCACGCGCAGCGGATGCGCCGCCAGTTCCTTGGGATCGAGTGCGATGCGCAGCGGCAGGCGCTGCACCACCTTGATCCAGTTGCCGGTCGCGTTCTGCGCCGGGATCAACGACATGGACGATCCGGTGCCGCCCGAAAAGCCGACGACCTTGCCATGATAGACGACGTCGCCGCCATAAAGGTCGGAGGTCACGGTGGCGGGCATACCGACCCGCACGTCGCGCAGCTGACGCTCCTTGAAATTGGCGTCGACATAGACCTGGGCCAGCGGCACGATCGTCATGATCGGACTGCCCTGCGCCACGCGCTGGCCGACCTGCACCTGCCGCTTGGTCACGACACCGTCGATCGGCGCGCGGATGATGCTGCGTTCCAGGTCCAGCTTCGCCGAATCGAGTTTCGCCTGGGCCGCCATGACCGCGGGATCGGTATCGACGGTCGAACCGCGCACCAGGGCGTCATTGGCTTCCAACTGGCCGGTCGCCGCGTTGCGGGTCGCCTCGGCCGTCTTGACGCCGGCGCGGGCGAGGTCGAGCGCGGCGCGGGCGCTGGCATAGGCCTTGCGCGCGCTCGTGACTTCATCGGCCGACACCGCGCCGGCGCTGACCAGCGCCTCGCGCCGTTGCAGGTCGACCCGCGCCTTGTCCAGATCGGCCTGGGCGGTGGCGAGCTGGGCGCGCGCCTGCACGATGTCGGCGCCGCGCGCTTCGACCTGCGCGGCCAGCGAATCACTGGTCGCGGCGGTCTGGCGGAAACGACGGCGCGCCTCGGCCAGGTCCGCCTGCGCCTGCGCCACGGCGATTTGCGCGTTGGTGGGGTCCAGCTTGACGAGAATATCGCCCTTCTTGACCGGTTGCGTGTCGCTGACCAGCACCTCGACCGCCTGGGCGGACACCAGCGGCGTCACCTGCGCCATTTCGGCGTTCACATAGGCATTGTCGGTGCTGACATGGTTGCGGCCGAAGACCATGTACCAGACGCCCCAGAGCAGGACGGCCACGAGCACCACCAGCCCGAGCCGGATCAGCCATGTCCGGCGCGCGGACTGGCGCGCCTCCTGCTTCGCGTCGGTCGCGTCGGCGCGGTCGGCGGAAAATTCGGGTGCGGCGTCAGCCATGGATGTCGTCCTTGGGCAAAGCGGCGCTGGCGACGAAACCGCCGCCCAGCGCCCGGATGAGAGCAATGTCGAGCGAGAAGGCGCTGGCTTCCAGGTCGGAAACCCCGCGGCGCGCGGCAAGCAATTGATCCTCGACGGTCAGCACGTCGAGATAGGGGGAAAGCCCGCCGCGATAGCGTTTTTGGGCAATGTCATAGGCTTCTTCCGAAGCGGCGAGCGCCGCGCGGGCATCGGCCAGCCGCTCGGCCAGCGCGCGGCGGCTGGTGACGGCGTCGGCCACCTCCTGATAGGCGGCCAGCACCGTCTTGTCATAGGTGGCGACCGCTTCGTCATAGGTGGCGCGGGCGCCGCGATACTGGCCCTGCAACGCGCCGCCATGAAAGATCGGCAGGCTGATCGCCGGGCCGGCATTGCCGAACAGCGAATCCTTCTTGAACAGATCGTCGATGAAGGGGGTCGGCCCGCCCGCCGCGCCGGCGCCGGTGAAGATGGTGTTATAGCCCAGCGACTGGACGCCGATCAGGGCGCTGAGGCGCACGGCCGGGAAGAAATCGGCGCGGGCGACCTTGATCCGCTTGGCCGCCGCTTCGGTCCGCGCGAGCGCGGCGGCGATGTCGGGACGGCGCGCAACCAGATTGGTGGTCACATCGGCGGGGAGGCCGAGCGGCGACAACTGGCCACCCTGCGGCCGGGTGATCGACAGGCCACGGTCCGGCCCCGCGCCGATCAGCGCCGCGATCTGGTGCTGCCGCAGCGCGATCGCCAGGCGCGCGCCGGCCAGTTGCGCCTTTGCCGAGGAAACGGTGGCGTCGGCCTGACGCACGCTGCCACGCGTTTCCAGGCCGTTCTGGCGCCGGTCGGCGACCAGCTTCTGGCTGGCCATGCGGATGTCGAGCGTGCGCTGCTGCACCTCCGCCTCGTCATAGAGGCGGGCCAGGTCGGCATAGGCGTCGGCGATTCCGGTAGTCAGCACCAGGCGCGCCTGGCGCGCGTCGATCTGCGCCGCGCGCGCTTCCGACGTGGCGGCAGCCAGCGCCGCCTTGTTCTTGCCCCACAGGTCAAGGTCGAAGCCCAGGTCGAGCGCCACCCGGCCGGTGCCGAGCCAGCCCTGCGGCACGAAATCCTTGGGCATCCCCATATTATAGCTTTGCTTGGTCGCCGACGCGCTCGCCTCCAGATCGGCGGAGGGCAATGTCGCCGCGCCCGCCTGCCGCGCCATGGCCTGCGCCTGGCGGAAACGCGCCGCGGCGATCGCCATGTCGGGCGCGTTGTCCAGCCCTTCCTGGATCAGCGCGGCAAGCTGCGGATCGCCATAGGCGGTCCACCAGTCGTCAGCCGGCCAGGCGGTGTCGGGGGCGCTGAAACTCTGCTGCGCGGCCACGCTGGCCGGCGCGCGAATCGCCGGCTGCGGACCAAGATCGGGGACCGCGGCGCAGGCCGACAACAGCATCGCCGTCGTCGTCGCCAGCATCGCGCGGGAGGAAAAAGCCATGCGACTCACCGCCATAACAAACCGTACCATCCAGTATGAAAATCGCACTTGCGCCTGTTGCGAGACCTTGTCAACAACATTAGCGTACTATATGGTACGATTTTATGACGCAGCGTGAATCGCCCTCAATCTGTAGCCGCAGGGAGGCGCGCAAGCGTGATCGCCAGGACATGATCCTGAAGGTCGCGCAGCAATATTTCCTGGAACATGGCTATGCCGGAACGACGATGTCGGGCATCGCCGCCGCGCTGGGCGGGTCCAAGGGGACATTGTGGAACCATTTTCCGTCGAAGGAGGCGCTGTTCTCCGCCGTCCTCGACCGGGTGGCCCGCGCCTATCGCGCCCGGCTTTCCCAGATTCTGGAGCCGGACGGCGACTTGCGGACGACGCTCCAGCGGGCCTGTATCAGCCTGATCGGCAAGGTGACATCGACCGAGGCGATCGCGCTGCACCGGCTGATCGTCTCGGAAGGCGGGCGGTTTCCCGAACTCAGCCAGATTTTCTTCGAACTGGCGCCGCGCAACACCCGCGCCCTGCTCGCGCAATTTCTGGAGCGGGCGATGGCGCGCGGCCTGCTTCGCGCCGCTGGTCCGACCGACGCCGCCCGTGTGCTGATGGCGCTCTGCATGGCGGGCAGCCATCAACAATTGCTGATGGCGCAAATCAGCGCGCCGGACCCTGAACAGATCGAACAGGATGCGCTGTTCGCCGTCGACCTGTTCATGCGCGCCTATGCGCCGGAATGAATGCCGGCATGAACGCTGAGTGGACGATGGCGTCGGATCGGTAGAGCCGGCGCGCGCCAGGACGACGAAATACACTTCATTGCGGACCAGGCCATTAACCAATTATTGGTGCGCCAATCCTAATGTCGGGCGCCAAGGCAGGAGTTCACCATGCAGTTTTTCAGGCGCAATCCCCTTGGCCGACTCGCCGCGCCGAAGGCGCCGCCCGTTGGCCGACGCCGGCTGCGCCTGCTGCTGGTCGATGAAAATCCCGTCGCCCGCGCCGTCGTGGCGCGGCGGCTGTCGCATCTTCACTATGATGTCGTGCTCGCCGAACATGGCTTTGCCGCGCAGAATGCACTCATCGCCCGCCCGGCCGACATCATCCTGATCGACATGGACCTTGCCCTGCTGCCCGCCATCGCGACCATGCAGAAGATCCGCGCGGCCAATCTGGCCGGCAACGCCTGCTTTGTCATGATCGCCGGCCGTAGCGACGGCAAGTCGGTGATCGCGGCGCTGGAAGCGGGCGCGGACGACCATATCGTCAAGCCCGTCGACTTCGACATTCTCGACGCCCGGCTGCGCCAGCTTTACCAGAAGGCGGAACGGATCGGCACGCTGACGCAGCATAATGCCGAACTGGATGCCCGCATCGCGCGGCGCGCGGTGGAACTGGGCGAAACACGCGACACGCTGCGCGAAATGGAGGCCGACCGCGCCCGCCTGGTTTCCTCGATCCAGGCGCTTCAGGATGAAGTGGCGCGGCTGAGCGCGCGCCGGGACTGACCCCTTTTTCAGCCCCAGTCCAGCCAGAGCGACAGCCCATCCCCGCCCTCGTCCGGCGGCCCATCCGCCACGATCCGCGCCGCATCGGCGCGCGCCCGGTTGAGGATGACGGCCGGCACGTCCGGCCGGTGATAGACGCGATCGGCCTGTCCCAGCAGCCGCGCCGCGCGCAATGTCAGGTCGTCCGGGTCGCCCGATGACAGAATGATCGGCTCCAGCCGCGCCACGCCGCCGTCTGCATCAACCGCCA
>NZ_AYOY01000028.1 GCF_000508185.1 Sphingobium sp. C100
GGGGGACGGGGCGGTGGGGGAAAGGGCGGACACGCGCGACGGTGCCGTCATCGCGGGCGCCCCCATCTCGGCGGCGATGTCCTGCAAGGCGGCGATGCGCTTTTCCGTGGCGGGATGGGTGGAAAACAGTTCGCTGACATGGGTCGGCACGATGTAGAGTTGCGCCGCGGCCGGGTTGCGCTGCGCCACCGGGTTGGGGATGGCCTGCGCGCGGCCCGCAATCTTGGCCAGCGCGGACGCGAGCGCCTGGGGGTTGCCGCTGATTTCCGCGCCGGCGCGGTCCGCGCCATATTCGCGGGTGCGGCTGATCGCCATTTGCACGATCATCGCGGCGAAGGGCGCGACGATCACCGCGAGCAGGCTGGCGATCAGGTTGCCATGGCCGCCATCGTCCCGGCCGCCGCGAAAGAAGAGGCCGAACTGCGCCAGCATGGAAATGGCGCCCGCGATCGTGGCGACCATCGTCATGATGAGCGTGTCCCGGTTCTTCACATGGCCCAGCTCATGCGCCATCACCCCGGCCACCTCGTCGCGGCTCAGCATGGCGAGCAGGCCGGTCGTGGCGGCGACGGCGGCATGGTCGGGATTGCGCCCGGTGGCAAAGGCGTTGGGCGCGTCCTGGTCGATCAGGTAGACGCGCGGCATCGGCAGCCCGGCGCGCTGCGCCAGTTGCCGCACCAGCCCGTAAAATTCGGGCGCGCTGCGTTCATCCACTTCCCGCGCATTGTGCATCGACAGGACGATTTTGTCGGCATTCCAGAAGGTGAAGAGGTTCATGCCCGCCGCGACCAGCAGCGCGATGATCGCGCCGCCGCTGCCACCCAGCGTATAGCCCAGCGCCATCAGCAGCGCCGTCAGCGCGGCCAGCAACATGGTCGTTTTCATGCCATTCACTTGCATTGCACTCCGTTGCCGCCCAGATAGCGGGCAGGACGTGAATATGGGGTTGACCGGCCCCTTCCGCAATCGAAAGGCCGCTTCCATGGGAACCTTCAACGGCAAGCGCCCCGCGCATGTGACCCCGCCCGCCCATCTGTCCAAAAGCCCGCCGGTGCCGCAGCCGGACCCGATCGACAATCCCACCCCGCATGACGAGGAATTGAGCCCGGTTCGCTATGGCGATTGGGAGCGCAAGGGCATCGCGATCGACTTCTGACCGGCGCTTCCACCGGCGCGAGCGCACGATTCGCCGCCCTTTTCGCACGGCTGCCGATGGCCCGTGCCGCGGTTGCGGGGAGCCAAGCCCCTGACTCTGGCCTTTTGCCCCACCGCCTGCGCAGGACCGGGAGCATAAGGAGATTGCGGGGCGTGGGTGTACATCTGGTATCTGACGTGAATGTGAAACCGGTTTCGGAATATGCGCCGGAGGATGCGGCGCTGCTGTGTTCGGTCGGTCGGCTGATCTGCGCCTGGACCATGCTGGAGCAAAGCCTGGAGGCGAAGATCGGGATGATGCGCGACGCCATGGGCGATGTGCGCACCGTGGGCGCGCGCACCCGGCCCAGCATGAGCAAGCTGATGACCGAATTGCGCACGATGGTGGCGATGCGCGACCGCCGCAATGCCAGCGCGCTGACCGAGATTTCGGCGATCGAGCGCGACATGCAGCGGATCGACCGCTTTCGCGCGCTCATCATTCAGGGATTCCAGCAGCCCGAGCCGGGTGGCTTTGCCTGTCGCGACCTGCGAAACAACCAGATTCACGTCTCGCTCGACCAGTTGGAAGGCGAAATTTCCGCGCTGGAAGAGGTGGCGCAGCGACTTCTCGCGGTATGATGCGTTTGGCCTGCGCAAACACTTGACCTTTGCGGCTTCCGCCGCGATTTCAGGCAGGTCTTTCCGCGTTGCAGCGAGAATGGAGCAGCATGTCCAACAAGCCTATTCGCAAAGCCATTTTTCCGGTTGCCGGCCTTGGCACCCGTTTCCTGCCCGCAACCAAGGCGGTGCCCAAGGAATTGCTGCCGGTCGTCGACCGGCCGCTGATCCAATATGCGGTGGATGAAGCCCGCGAGGCGGGCATCGAGCAGATGATCTTCGTCACCGGTCGCGGCAAGGGCGCGATCGAGGATTATTTCGACATCGCCTATGAAACCGAAGCGACCCAGCGCGAGCGGGGCAAGGATCTGGGCGCGCTGGAAGGCACGCGGCTGTTGCCCGGCAACGCCGTCTTCATCCGCCAGCAGGAGCCGCTGGGCCTGGGCCATGCCATCTGGTGCGCGCGCGACATCGTCGGCGACGAACCCTTCGCCATCCTGCTGCCCGACGAGTTCATGAAGGGGCAAAAGGGCAATGGCTGCCTGAAGCAGATGGTGGACGCCTATGAAAAGCTGGGCGGCAACCTGGTCTGCGCGCTGGAAATCCCGATGGACGATACGCCCAGCTATGGCGTCATCGATCCGGGCGCGCGTGATGGCGTGTTGACGGAGGTGAAGGGGCTGGTCGAAAAGCCCAAGCTGGGCACGGCGCCGTCCAACCTGATCGTGCCGGGGCGCTATATCCTCCAGCCGCAGGTGATGAAGATATTGGAGACGCAGGAAAAGGGCGCGGGCGGCGAGATCCAGCTGACCGACGCGATGGCGTCGATGATCGGGACGCAGCCTTTCCACGGCGTCACCTTCGAAGGGCGCCGGTTCGATTGCGGGTCCAAGGCCGGTTATATCGAGGCGAATCTGGCGCTGGCGCTGGAGCGCGCGGACCTGGGCGACCATATTCGCGCCTTCGCGACGGAAGAACTGGCCCGCTGATACAGGAGGCCATTGGCCCAGAGATAATCAGGCGACGCAAAAGAAAGTGCGGCTTCCACACCGGGAGCCGCCCTTTCTTTTGATTGCGATGCGATGTCCGTCAGAACGGCACTTCGTCGTCCAGGTCATTGTCGAAATTCGGGCCGCCAGTGCCGCCGCGGTTGCCGCTGCCCTGCGACCGGCCGCCGCCAAAGCCGCTGCCCTGGCTCCCGCCCGATCCACCACCCGATCCACCGCCGAAATCATCATAATCGCCGCCGCCAAAGCCGGCCGATCCGCCCTGCCAGTCGCTGACGCCCTGCGACCGGCCGCCACCGCCACCGCCATAGCCGCCGCCCTGACCGCCGCCGCCGCCCGGCGCGCCGTCGAGCATGGTCAGCACCGAGCCAAGGCCCTGAAGCACGACTTCGGTCGTGTAGCGGTCATTGCCCGACTGGTCCTGCCATTTGCGGGTGCGCAACTGACCCTCGATATAGACTTTCGACCCCTTGCGCAGGAAGCGTTCGGCGACGCCCACCAGTCCTTCGGAAAAGATCGCGACGCTGTGCCATTCGGTGCGCTCCTTGCGCTCCCCGGTGTTGCGGTCCTTCCAGCTTTCGGACGTGGCGATACGCAGATTGCACACCTTGCCGCCATTCTGGAAGCTCTTGACCTCCGGGTCGGCGCCCAGATTGCCGACCAGAATGACCTTGTTGACCGAGCCTGCCATGATTCCTCCGAAACGCGTTAAACGGTCCTTATAGTCCCGCCGCCGTCGCGGTCCAGTAGGTGACGCCCGCCGCGACATAGGCCAGCGCGAACAGGTAGAAGACCATGAACATCGGCCATTTCCAGCCATTGGTCTCCCGCCGCGTGACCGCGATGGTGGAAATACATTGCGGCGCGAAGATGAACCAGGCGAGGAAAGCCAGGGCGGTGGGCAGCGGCCATTGCCCCTTCAACCGCTCGCCCAGGCTTTGTTCCAGCGCGGCTTCATCGTCGCCCGCGTCGATCGAATAGACGGTGGCGAGCGCCGACACCGCGACTTCGCGCGCCGCCATCGCCGGGATCAGCGCCAGCGAGATGTCGCGGTTGAAGCCGATCGGCTCCAGCACGACATTAAGGCCGCTTGCGATCCGCCCGGCGATCGAATGATCGACCTGGCTGGTGGGATCGCCGTCGGGCACGCGCGGGAAGCTGAGCAGGAGCCACAGGATCACCGTGGAGGTGAAGATGATCGTGCCTGCGCGCTTGAGGAAGATGATCGCGCGCTGCCACAGGCCCAGCAATATGTCCTGCGGCCGGGGCCACTGATATTTGGGCATTTCCATCAGGAAACCGCCGCTCGCGCCCTTGGTGACGGTCAGCCGCAGCACCATCGCGACCAGCATGGCGCCGACGATGCCGGCCAGATAGAGGCAGAAGAGGACGAAGCCCTGCAAGCCTATGCCATAGCCCCCTCCGAACGCATAAATGTCGCGGGCCGGGATGAAGGCGCCGATGATGACGGCATAGACGGGCAGCCGCGCCGAGCAGGTCATGAGCGGCGCAATCAATATTGTGGTCAGCCGGTCCCTGGGATCGGCGATGGTGCGCGTCGCCATGATGCCGGGAATGGCGCAGGCGAAGGAGGACAGGAGCGGGATGAAGGCCCGGCCCGACAGGCCGACCTTCGCCATGATGCCATCCATCAGGAAGGCGGCGCGGACCATGTAGCCGGTCGCTTCCAGCATCAGGATGAAGAAGAAGAGGATCAGGATCTGCGGCAGGAAGACCACCACCGATCCGACGCCGTTGATGACGCCGTCGACCAGGAAGGACCGGATGATGCCGTCGGGCAGCGCGTCGCGCGCCAGGGCGGCGGCGGCTTCGGCCACGCCCTCGATCATCGCGATCGGCGCTTCGGACCAGGCATAGACCGCCTGGAACATGACGAAGAGCAGCCCCAGCAGCAAGGCGAGGCCGAGGACGGGATGCAGCGCCACCCGGTCGACCAGCGCGGTGAGGCGGCGCGAGGGGGTTTCGCGCACGATGGCGGCGCGGGCGATGCGCCGGGCTTCGCTCCGCATCGCGTCGAAATCGCGCTCCGGCCCGGCGGGATAAGCGGGGGGCGCGCCGTTCAGCAGCCCTTCCAGTTCCTGGCGCAGATGGTCCAGCCCGCGCTTGCGCACCGCGACCGTGGAGATGACCGGCACGCCCAGCTCGCGCGACAGGATGGCGGCGTCCAGTTCCAGGCCGTCGCGGGTGGCCAGATCGACCATGTTGAGCGCGACCACGGTCGGCAGGCCAAGCGCGATCAGTTCCAGCGCGAAGCGCAGATGATTGTCCAGATTGGCGGCATCGACCACGATCACCAGCGCGTCGGGGCGCTTCTCGCCCGTCTGGCGGCCCATCACCACGTCGCGCGTCACCTGTTCGTCGGGGCTGGCCGGCGACAGGCTGTAGGTGCCGGGGAGGTCGACCAGTTCGATCGGCCGGCCGTCGGACAGGGACAGGCGGCCCGCCTTGCGCTCCACCGTCACGCCGGGATAATTGCCCAGCTTCTGCCGCGCGCCGGTCAGCGCGTTGAACAGCGCGCTCTTGCCCGCATTGGGATTGCCGACCAGCGCGATCAGGGGCAGGGCGCTCATGCCGCGCTCTCCGGGCCGGTGCGCACGGTGATGGCGGCGGCATGGTTGCGCCGCATGGCGATGGTCATGCGTCCGACGCGGCAGGCGATCGGACCGCGGCCCAGCAGCCCGCCATGGTGCAGCGCCTCGACGCTCGCGCCTTCGCACAGGCCGAATTCCCGCAACCTTTGCCCGTCGATGGCGGACAGGAGGTTCCAATCGATCAGGTCGATATAGGCGGGTTGCCGCAAGGGCAGATCAGTCAGACGCAAGGGAAGGATACTCGCACGCTATTTCTGCGAGTGACTATCAATACCGATACGAAATGGCCAGTGCGAAATATCCCGCGCCGCGGCAGATCATATCGCCGGGTAGCGCAGCCGTCCGACAAAGCGCGACAGGCTGAGCCGTTCGCCACCGCCAAGGCCGCGCCATTGGGCCTTCGCCTTTTCGAAACGCATCACATCCTCGACCCGGCGGGCCAGGAAGGCGCGGCTGTCGGCATGATCCTCGCTGTCGTCGTCGATGAACACCAGCAGGGTGGAGGCGTAGACAGCCGAGAGCGTCATGCGCTTGCTATAATGGTTGAAATCGGTCGCCACGTCGCCGGCCGCGCGCCACATGGCATCCGCCGCGCGCCAACCCAGCTTCGCCGCGCGCAAGGCATTGGCGGGCAGCGCCAGGACCGCATAGGCCCGGCGCAGCGCTTCCCGGTCGGGCGCCAGCAGATCCAGCCGCGCTTCGACCAGCGCCGCGATCTTCTTGCGGATCGACATCGCCGCCAGCGTTTCGGGCGGCAGCGCGGCGACCATCCGGGCGTCGATGCTGGCGAACCAGGCGTCGATCATGCCGAACGGGCCGTCGGCGAAGGCCAGTTGCGCGATGTCGGGATCGATTCCCTGCTGCTGCGCCGCCATCGCCACCGCCGGGGGGCGCCAGCCGTCAAAGGCGGCGTGGCGGGGCAATATCGGCGCCAGCAGGGCGCGGATTTCGTCGAGGGTCAGGTCCAGGGTCTCGCTCATGCCGGCAATCTAGGGCGGCGGCGCCGGGCGCACAACCATATCCCGCATCGATCATGGTCGTCCGTTCGCGCGAAGGGGTTGAACTTCGCGGGACGGTTTCCCAATTGCCGGGCGCAGCAATCTTAGTTGCAATATGCAACGTTGATCGCAAGGGAGATTATTGAGTGACCAGCCTGTTCGACCCTATCCAGCTTGGCGCGGTTTCGGCGCCCAACCGCATTCTGATGGCGCCGCTGACCCGCGGCCGGGCGACGCGCGACCATGTGCCGACGCCCGTCATGGTCGATTATTATCGCCAGCGCGCCTCGGCCGGCCTCATCATCAGCGAGGCGACCGGCATTTCCCGCCAAGGGCTGGGCTGGCCCTATGCGCCGGGGCTGTGGACCCCGCAGCAGGTCGAGGGGTGGAAGCCGCTGACCGCCGCCGTCCATGATGCGGGCGGCCGCATCTTCGCCCAGCTCTGGCATATGGGCCGGCTCGTCCATTCCAGCGTGACCGGGCAGCAGCCGGTGTCATCCAGCCCGATCGCCGCGCCGGGCCATGCCCACACCTATGGCGACAATGCGGATTATGAAACGCCCCGCGCGCTTGAGGTCGCCGACATTCCCGCGCTGCTCGACAGCTATGCCCAGGCCGCGCGCAACGCGATCGCGGCGGGTTTCGACGGCGTGCAGATCCATGCCGCCAACGGCTATCTGATCGACGAATTTCTGCGCAACGGCGTCAACCACCGCGACGATGATTATGGCGGCAGCCCGGAAAACCGCGTCCGCCTGCTGCGTGAGGCGACCAGCGTCGTGGTCGATGCGATCGGCGCCGACCGCACCGCCGTGCGCCTGTCGCCCAATGGCGATACCCAGGGCACGGACGACAGCGATCCGGCAAGCCTGTTCCCGGTGGCGGCGCAGGCGCTCGACGCGCTGGGCATCGCTTTCCTGGAGCTGCGCGAACTCACGCCGGAAGGCACCTATGGCAGCAGCGACGTGCCGCGCCAGTCGCCGCTGATCCGCCGGCATTTCCGGGGGCCGTTGATCCTGAACAGCGATTACACGGTGGACAGCGCGCAGGCCGCGCTGGACAGCGGCGTCGCCGACGCCATCGCCTTTGGCCGTCCCTTCATCGCCAATCCCGATCTGGTGGAGCGTCTGCGCACCGGCGCGCCGCTCAATATGTGGGATGCGAAGACCTTCTACACCCAGGGGGCGGAAGGCTATACCGACTATCCGGTGCTCGAAACCGTGGCGTGACGCCGGGCGCCTGACGCGCCAAGGGGCTCGCCTGCACGCGAGCCCCTTGGCGCGTCAGGCGCCCAAGCGCTCGCGCAGCGCCAGCATGGCGATGGCGGCCTTGGCCGCCTCGCCGCCCTTGTCCTTCTGGTCGGGCCGCGCGCGCACCAGCGCCTGCGCCTCATCCTCGACGGTCAATATGCCATTGCCGATGGCGATGGCGTCCATGCTCAGCGCCATCAGGCCGCGCGCGCTTTCGTTCGACACCACTTCGAAATGATAGGTTTCGCCGCGGATCACCACGCCGATCGCGACAAAGCCGTCATAGCGGCCGGTTTCTGCCGCCAGCGCGATCGCGCCGGGGATTTCCAGTGCGCCCGGCACCGTCACCACCTCATATTTGTGGCCCGCTTCGTCCAGCGCCGCCTTGGCCCCTTCGATCAGCAGGTCGTTGAGATGGTCGTAGAAGCGCGCTTCGACGATCAGGAATTTGGCCATGATGATTTTCCTTACAGCTCGATCGGGCGCTGCCCAACCACGGCCAGGTCATAGCCGTCAAGCGCGATCAGGCTGTGGCGGCTGTTGCTGAGCAGGACCATGTCATGCACGCCCAGTTCCGCGAGGATCTGCGCGCCCACGCCATAGTCGCGCAACTCGTCCATGTTCGCGACCTTCTGCCCGGCATGATGCTGAAGGATGCGGCTGACGAAATCGCCCGGCGTCGGGCTGGTCAGCACGACGATCAGGCCGGCGCCTTCCTGGGCGATGATGTCCATCGACCGCGACAGCAGCCCGGCGCGGTTGCCGGTGGCGCCATAGACGTCGGCCAGCAGCGAAAGCTGGTGCATCCGCACCAGGGTCGGCTGGTCGGGGGTGACATGGCCTTTCTGCAACACCAGCTGTTCGGTCTGGGTCGCCTTGTTGAAGAAGCTGATCGCCTTCCAGTCGCCGCCCCACTGGCTGTGGAATATGGTTTCGGCGCGGCGTTCGACCATATGGTCGTGCCGGCGACGATAGGCGATGAGATCGCGGATCGTGCCGATCTTCATCTTGTGCTTCTGGGCGAAGGGGATGAGGTCGTCGAGACGGGCCATGGTGCCGTCATCCTTCATCACTTCGCAGATGACGCCCGACGGGTTGAGCCCGGCAAGGCGCGCCACGTCCACGGCCGCTTCGGTATGGCCGGTGCGCACCAGCACGCCGCCATCCTTGGCGACCAGCGGAAAGACATGGCCGGGCGTGACGATATCGTCCCTGCCCTTGGTCCCGTCGATCGCGACCGAGATGGTGCGCGCCCGGTCGGCGGCCGAAATGCCGGTGGTCACGCCTTCGCGCGCCTCGATCGACACGGTGAAGGCGGTTTCGTGGCGGGTGCCGTTGTTGCGGCTCATGAGGCTGAGGCCCAGATGGTCGATCCGTTCCTTGGACAGCGCCAGGCAGATGAGGCCGCGGCCATGGGTCGCCATGAAGTTGATCGCGTCGGGTGTCGCCATTTGCGCGGGAATGACGAGGTCGCCCTCATTTTCCCGATCCTCGTCATCGACCAGGATGAACATGCGGCCGTTGCGGGCCTCGTTGATGATTTCCTCGGGGCTGGCGAGGGCGGTGCCGCCTTCGCGCTTGAGCAGATAGGTTTCGAGCTTGCCCAGCGTTTCGGCCGTCGGGTTCCAGTCCGCCTCGCCCAGTTTGCGCAGGCTGTTGGCATGAAGGCCGGCGGCGCGGGCCAGGCCGGACCGCGACATGCCTCCGTCGGTCACGAGGCTGCGGACGGTATCGAGAAGCGCGGACGACATGGAAACGACTCCTTCCCTGCATGGGACCAGTCGCATATCACACTGCGATGTGATTATTGCAAGGGCAAATCACATTGTGCGGCTGCGAAGGCTCTGCATCCGGTCGAGATAGCGGGCCAGCACGTCGATCTCCAGATTGAAGGCGCGGCCTTCCTCCAGCGTGTCGAGCGTGGTCGCGGCGGCGGTGTGCGGGATGATGTTCAGACCGAAATGAACGGCGCCGTCGGGCTGGTCCTCGACGCTGTTCACCGTCAGCGAAATGCCGTCGAGCGTGATCGATCCCTTGGCCGCCAGCGCGGGGGCCAGCGCGGCGGGCGCGCGGATGACGAGGCGGGTCGAATCGCCTTCATGCCGGGCCGACACCAGATGGCCGATGCCATCGACATGGCCAGTGACGATATGGCCGCCCAGTTCGTCGCCGACCTTCAGCGCGCGCTCCAGGTTGAGGCGGCCGCCTTCGTTCCAGAGGCCCGGCGCGGTGCGCGCCACGGTTTCGGCCGACAGATCGACCGCAAACCAGTCCGCGCCCTTTTCCACCACCGTCAGGCAGGCGCCCGAACAGGCGATCGACGCGCCGATCGCCACGCCGTCCATCGCATAGCCGCAGCCGATGACGAGGCGCAGGTCGCCACGCTGCTGGTGCGAACGAATCGTGCCGATGTCGGTGATGATGCCGGTGAACATGGAGCCGTCCTGTAAAATCTGATCCGTCCGGTTAGAAGCTGTCGATGGCCGAACGGCGGAATTGGAATGGGGACTTAGGCGCTCCGAACCCGCGCGTAAACCTCCAGCCGGTCCGTGCCGAGCGCCCGCATGTCGGTCATGCGCCAGCGGCCATGGGCGGCGGCCAGTTCCGCCAGGCCGATGTCGCCAATCCCCGCCAGCCCCGCGCCGACGATGACCGGCGCGCGATAGAGCAGCAGCCGGTCGACCAGGTCCGTGCGCAGGAAGGCGGCGGCGGTTTCCGCGCCCCCTTCGACCAGCAGATGGTCGATCCGGTCCAGCGTGGCGATCTCTTCGGGTGCGCCGATTCGCTCCCATCCGCGCGGCGCTGCCCCGCGCGTCAGCAGCAGGCGGCGCGGCGACCGATCCTCCAGCCCGCGCAGCCGCACGTCCAGCCG
>NZ_AYOY01000029.1 GCF_000508185.1 Sphingobium sp. C100
GGGCAGTCCACCGGCGCGTCCGCCCGCGGATGCGCGCGCCGATGCCGGTTCGCCTCCACCGCCGCCGGGTCGCGCCATGCCCTGGCCCGAAGACAGCAATGACGACGGCCAGATCGCGCGCGACGAATTTCTCGCCCCCGCGCTCGCCATGTTCGCCGATCAGGACCGCAATGGCGACGGCGTGCTGACCGCCGAGGAACTGCCCCCGCCGCCGCATGGGGACGGTCCGCCGCCCGAGGGGCGCTAAGCGAATCGATCAGGGATCGGCCGCAGACTCTCTCCTCTGCGCGGCCGGTCCCGCCGGAGCGCGCCGTTTGGCCCGGCGCGCTCCGGCCCTTCGTCACAGCAGCATGTCGATCATGTGGATCGCCAGTCCGACCAGCCCGCCGACCAGCGTGCCGTTGATGCGGATATATTGCAGGTCGCGGCCCACCGCATGTTCCAGCCGGCTGGTGACCGTGCCCGCGTCCCAGCCGCGCACCGTGTCGCTGACCAGCCGGACGATCGCGTCGCCATAGCTGGCCGTCGCGCCCACCGCCGCGCGACGCACGAAGCGGTTGATGACCAGCCGCAACCGCGCTTCCTGCTGCAAGGTGCCGCCCAGCGCCCGCAGCGCCTCGCCCAGTCGCCCGGCCATCGCCCGGCCCGGATCGCGCACCGCGCGCAGCAATCCGGCGCGCGCCTGTTCCCACAGGCCGTCGATCCAGCGCTGCATCGCCGGATTGTCGAGTATCTCGTCGCGGACGCCCGCGACCTTCGCCTGCATCTCCAGATCATATTGCAGGTCGAACGCCAGCTTGGCCATGCCTTCCTCGGCCTTCAGGCGCAGCGGATGGCCGGGATCTTCCGCCATGTCGGTCAACAGCTTGCGCACGCCCGAAAGGATCGCATTGGCCAGATTTTCGTCAAGGCCGGTCCAGCGCAGCACCTTGCCCGCGCGGTCATGCACCATCTGGCGGATCAGATGCTCGTTCGCCTCCAGCGTCTTGTCGGCCCAATGGATGATCCCGTCCATCACCGGCCCATGGCGCCCGTCGCGCATCGCCGCCTCGATCGCCTGCCCGGCCAATGGGCCGATGTTGATCGCGCGCAGCCGCTGGCCGATCGCGCCCTTCACCATGCCGCCGAGCCGTTCCTGGTCCAGCGCTTCGAGCACGTCGGCGATCAGCCGCGACGCGCCTTCGCGCAGCCGCCCGTCGCCGCCCGACGGGCTGGCCAGGAACCGGCCGGCCGCCGCCGCCCCGTCCATATGCCGCATCCGCCGCGCGACCACGGCGGGGATCAGGAAATTGTCGCGCAGGAACAGCGCCAGCGTGTCGCCGATCCGGTCCTTGTTGCGCGGGATGATCGCGGTATGCGGAATGGGCAGGCCGAGCGGGTGGCGGAACAATGCCGTCACCGCGAACCAGTCGGCAAGGCCGCCGACCATCGCCGCTTCGGCAAAGGCCTGAACGAAGCCGATGGCGGGATGAAGATGGACGGTGGCGCGCGCCGTGATGAACAGCAGGGCCATCGCCACCAGCATCCCCGTCGCCACGATCCGCATCCGCCGGGCTGGATGAGGCGGGGGGGCAAGGGGCGACCGGGGCGCGGGCAGCAGCTTCATGGCGGGGAAACGGTTACGCGCCCGTTTCGTTCAGGCAAGCGCTTCTTTTACAGGATTCGGTCTCGGCCGGATCTGGCTTTGGCCGGAAAAAGGGGCGGCGCACCGGCGCCGCGCCCTCATTCGGCGGGCGCCTGCCCATGAACCGGCTTGCCATTGTCGCCCGGCTTGTAGGTCAGCAGACCCCGGCCCAGGCGCGGCCCGACCCAGCTTTCCAGCCCGATCGCCAGGCTGAACACCGCCGGCACGATCACCAGCGTCAGCAACGTGGACAGGATCAGCCCGCCGATCACGGTGATGCCCATCGGCGCGCGCCAGGCGGAATCGCCCGACAGCGACAGCGCGGTGGGCACCATGCCCGCCACCATCGCCACCGTCGTCATTACGATCGGCTGGGCGCGCTTGTGGCCGGCATCCACGATCGCCTCTTTCTTGGGCACGCCCTTTTCCATCTCCTCCAGCGCGAAGTCGATGACCAGGATCGAGTTTTTGGCGACGATGCCCAGCAGCATCAACAGGCCGATGAACACCGGCAGCGAGAGCGGCTGGCCGGCCAGGTGGAGCGCCAGCGCCCCGCCGAGCGGCGCCAGCAGCAGCGAGCCGAGATTGACGAACGGCGGCATGATCCGCTTGTAGAGCAGCACCAGCACCGCCAGCACCAGCATGATGCCCGACACGACGGCGATGGCGAAGTTCTGGAGCATTTCCGCCTGCCATTTGGCGTCGCCCGCGTTGATCTTCTGCACACCCTGAATGCGGCCTTCGTTGATCGCCTTCATCAGCGGCAGCGCGTTCAGCTTCTCCATCGCCTGGCTGGTGACCAGGCCGGGCGCCAGGTCCGCGCCTACGACGATGCGGCGGATCTGGTTGTAGCGGCGAATCTGGGTCGGCCCGGCGCCAAAGCTGATGTCGGCCACGACCTTGAGCGGCACCGATCCGCCCGACACGGTCGGCACAGGCATGTTCGCGATCGTGCCGATATCCTTGCGGCTTTCCTCGGCCAGCGACACCCGGATCGGGATCTGGCGGTCGGACAGCGAGAATTTGGCGACATTCTGGTCGATGTCGCCGATCGTCGCGATGCGGATCGACTGGCTCAATGCGGCGGTGGTCACGCCCATGCTGGCGGCCAGGTCAAGGCGCGGCTTGATGATGATTTCGGGCCGCTGCATGTCGCCCTGCACGCGCGGATCGCGCAGTTCCTTGATGCCGGCCATGTCGCGCACCAGCTGGTTCGCGGTCTTTTCCAGCAGTTCAGGATCGTCAGACCCGAACATCATGATGATGTCGCGACCGAAACCGCCGCCCGACTGCGACTGGAAATTGACGCGCGCGTCGGCGATGGTGCGGAATTTGGGCGCGACCTTGCGTTCCCATTCCACCGACGACAGCGGCCGGTCCTTCTTGAGCGTCAGGAAGATGTCGGCATTGGTCGGCTCGATGTCGGCAAAGGCGGCTTCGACCACGTCCGTGTCGGCGGCCAGCATGTCCGCGACCTCACGGGTGATGGCGGTCGTCTGCGCCAGCGTGCTTCCCGGCACCGTTTCGATCTTCACCTGGCTGAAATCGGTATTGATGGTCGGCTGGAAGGTCATCGGCAATGTCGCGAAGGCGGCGATGGTCGCGACGAACGCCAGGATGCCCGCGCCCAGCGTCCAGGACCGATGATCGATGAAGAAAGACACGAGTCCGTTGCGGAAGCCGCCCCGTGCGCGCCGCGCCTTCGCCTTGCGATCGTCCAGCGACCAGCGCAGCACCGCCATATAGACGTCCATCACCCGGCCCTCGCCATGGCTTTCCTCGCCATGGGCCTTCAGGAAATAGGCGGCGACCATCGGCGTGATGAGGCGCGCGACGGCCAGGCTCATGAGCACGGACACGACCACGGTCATGCCGAACTGGATGAAGAATTGCCCCGCCAGACCCGGCATCAGCGCCACCGGCAGGAACACCGCGACGATCGCCATGGTGGTGGCCAGCACGGCGAGGCCGATCTCGTCCGCCGCGTCGATCGACGCCTGATAGGCCGATTTGCCCATGCGCATATGGCGCACGATATTTTCGATCTCCACGATCGCGTCGTCGACCAGCACGCCCGCCACCAGGCTCAAGGCCAGCAGCGAAATGCCGTTGAGCGTGAAGCCCATCATGTCCATGAACCAGAAGGACGGGATCGCCGAAAGGGGAATGGCGAGCGCCGAAATCATCGTCGCGCGCCAGTCGCGCAGGAACAGGAAGACGATGACGACGGCCAGCACCGCGCCCTCGATCATCGCCGACATGGCGCTGTGATACTGGCCCTTGGTATAATCGACGCTGGTGTAGAGTTGCTTGAACTGGACCTTGGGATTTTCCTTGTTCAGCTTGTCCAGCACCTTCATCGCCTCGTCATAGACGGTGACGTCCGACGAACCCTTGGCCTTTTCCAGGCTGAAACTGGTCACCTGCCGGCCGTTCATCAACGACAGGCTGCGCTGTTCGGCATACATGTCGCGGACTTCGGCAAGGTCCGAAAGCTTCACCGTGCGCCCGCCCGTGATGGCGATCTGCGTGGCGCCCAGGTCACGGGCGCTGCGCGCATTGCCCAGCACGCGGATCGACTGTTCGGCGCCGGCGATTTCGGTGCGGCCGCCTGCCGCGTTCAGATTGACCTGGCTCAGCTGTCCGTTCACCTGCGCGGCGGTGACGCCATAGGCTTGCAGCTTGGCGGGGTCGAGGATGACGCGGATTTCGCGGCTGACGCCGCCGCCACGGTTGACCGCCGCCATGCCGCTGACGCTCAACAGCCGCTTGGCCACCGTATTGTCGACATACCAGGACAGTTCCTCCAGCGTCATGTCGGTGGCTTCGGCGCTGAAATAGGCGATCGGGCCGCCGTCCACGTCGATGCGCTGGACCTGCGGCTCCAAAATGCCGTCGGGCAGGTCGCTGCGGATCTGGTCGACCGCATTCTTGACGTCGTTGACCGCTCGGTCGACGGGCGTGCCGATCTCGAACTGGACATTGGTCAGCGATCGGCCTTCGGATGCGAAGGAGATGATTTCGTCAACGCCGCTGATCCCGCGCACGGCGGCTTCGACGCGCTGGGTGACCTGCGTTTCCAGTTCGGTCGGCGCCGCGCCCGGCTGGGCCACGGTGACGCTGACCATCGGGAAGCTGATGTCGGGATTATTGTTGACGTCCATCCGCATGAAACTGACGACGCCCGCCAGCACCAGCGCGGCAAACAGCACCAGCGGCGTCACCGGATTGCGGATCGACCATGCGGATATGTTGCGAAAATTCATGACGCGCTTCCTTCACCGGACGTCTTTGGGTCGCCCGCTTTTTTCCGTTGCTCCGGGGCGGCGGGGACCGCGTCCCCGCCGCCTCAGCGCTGCTTGGCCAGTTCAGGCTTCACCTTCTGCCCCGGCGTCAGGAAGGCGCCGGCCGACGTCACGATCTTTTCCGCGCCGGTGATGCCGCTGGTGATCGCGACGCCTGCGTCGGATACCTGGCCCACCGCCACGTCGCGTCGTTCGACCTGGTTCTTGCCGTTGATGATGTAGACGAAGCTGCCATTGGGATCGCTCTGCACCGCCGATTCGGGCAGCAGCGGCGCATTGCCCGAGCCGCTGGTGATCGTCGCCGATGCAAATCCGCCCGGGCGGATCGCCTTGTTATAGGGTATGGCGATCCGCGCAATGCCCTGGCGGGTCTGCGGATCGACCACCGGCGACACCTGCCATACGCGGCCGGCGACCTGCGTGTCGCTGCCGATCGGCGTTACCGTCGCGCTGTTGCCGGGGCGAAGCACCACCAGGTCGCCTTCGGACACCTGCGCCTGCATTTCCATCTCGCCGCCCTTGGCCATGCGGAACAGCACGCCGCTGCCGGCCTGGACGATCTGCCCCGGCTCGACCGTGCGGGTCAGCACCAGCCCCGCGGCGGGCGCGCGAATGTCCAGTCGTCCGGTGCGGGCGCGTTGTTCGGCCAGTTGCGCTTCGGCCACGCGCACGCGCGCTTCGGCCTGGTCGCGCGTCGCGGTGCGCTGGTCGATGTCGGCCGCGCTGATGAAGCCGCGGCCGACCAGCGCCTTGGCGCGGTCGAGCTGCGCCTGCGCCAGCTTGGCGTCGGCGCGCGCGACTTCGACCTGCGCGGCGAGCGAGCGGACCTGTTCGCTTTGCACCGACCGCTCGATCGTCGCCAGCGTCTGGCCCGCGCGCACCCAGTCGCCCGGCTGCACCAGCACCTGGCGGACCATGCCGCCTTCACCGACCACGCCGACCGGCATGTCGACCCGCGCCGCCAGCGAACCGGTGGCGCTCACCGTGCGCGCCACCATCGTCTGGCCCGGACTGACCACCGTCACGACCGGCGCCTGCGCGCCCGGCGCGGCGGTTGCGGCGGGATCGCCGCCGCGCATCGATATCGCCACCGCCGACGCCACGAGCACAATGGCCACGCCCGCGCCGATCAACAGCCATTTCTTGTTCCGGCGCGGACCATCATCATCGATGACCATGGCCGAGTCGCCCAGGACCTGGGTTTCGTAATTCATGCCGCTTCCATCTCTCCGGCGCTTCGCCCCTGTTAGCGACTGTGTTATATGAATATAGCACCTGCCTCAACCCCATTTATCATGCGGTGAGGGGACAGATCAAAGCGATAATGCGAGGCGATTGGCGACCGCCTGCTCCGGGGGGCCGGACGATCGGGTGATTGTACCGTTTCGGGACCGCATCGACTTGCCAAATGCCGCGCGCTGTGGCGCAATGTGCCGCAGGTCGCAAGGTTCAAAAAGATAAGATGGAGTGTCCGCAATGGATTTGCTGGGCTGGATCATGGTCGGCTTGCTGGCGGGTGCGCTGGCAAGGCTGGTGATGCCGGGGCGTGACCCGGGCGGTTGTGTCGTGACGATATTGCTGGGGATAGCGGGCGCCCTGCTCGCCGGCTTCGTCGGGCGGCTGGCGGGGGTCTATGCGCCGGGCGAGCGGGCCGGTTTCCTTGCCGCCGTGTTGGGCGCGGTGGCGGTGCTGGGACTTTATCGCTGGTTTGCCGCGCGGCGTTGAGTCGCATTAAAAAAGGCCACGCCCGGTTTGGGCGCGGCCTTTTGAAATGCCTTGGCGACGATGTTTAGCGCATCGACCCGCGACGCACCAGGTTGACGATCGCCAGCAGGATGATCGCGCCGACCAGCGACACGAGGAAGCTGTAGAGCGTCAGGCCGTCATTGATCGAACCGCCGCTGAAGATCAGACCGCCGACAAAGGCGCCGACGATGCCGACCACAATGTTGAGCAGGATGCCCTGCTGTGCATCGGTGCGCATGACCATGCTGGCGAGCCAGCCGATAATGCCGCCGACGATAAGCCACAAGATGATGCCCATGTTATTCTCCTTGACCACGCCCCCATCGGTTTGGGTTCCTGTTCAACGGAGAAAGGGGCATCGCGTTCCATCGCGCCCAAAATGATTCCGGGGCGGAAACCATCTTGGCTGGCCGCTATTCTTTGCCGGTTTCGCCCGCGCGGACGGCAAACGCCGCCCGATCGCTCCGGCGGCGCTTCCATCCCCGTCCGCCCGGTGGGGCGGATGGCGTTTCAGGTCTCTCTCAATATTTCTGCTGCCGCTCATAGAGCGACTTATAATATTGGATGCGGGTGACGCGCAGGCCGTGCATTCCCGAGCGATCGACCGCGCGCTGCCAGCCGGCAAATTCCTCCAGCGTCAGATTATAGCGGGCGCAGGCTTCGTCCACGCTCAGCAGTCCGCCATTGACGGCGGCGACCACTTCCGCCTTGCGCCGCACGACCCAACGGGTCGTGTCCCTGGGCGGCAGGCTGTCCAGGGTCAGGGGTTCCCCAAGAGGGCCAACGACCTGGGCTGGCCTGATTTTCTGGTTCTCGATCATTCTTACCTCAATTTGCGGCACTGGCCTTGCCGAACTCAGCCGTGAAACCCTTATTCCGATCAGCCCTGAACAACGGCTAAAGCGCGAAGGTAAACACTGGCTTCATTCTCCCTGCCCCCCAGCTAAACGACTTGCGATCAGCGGATTGAAGCTGCCCGCAAGTCGAACGGCGTCGATCGTGCCGTTGGAACGCGGCGCGAAAATATCGGCCAGTTCCTGGATCCAGTCGTCGCCTCCATCCTGCCCCCGCAGGATGCCCGCGACTGCCTGCGCGGTGGGACTGGCCGCCTGCGCCGCTGCCGTGGCGGCGCGCAGGAAGGGCCAGACCGGCACGCGTGGCCAGCCGGGGACTCTGGCGTTGGCGGGGGTCAGCCCGCCTGCCCGGAGGAAACTCAGGTCCATGAACATGCTTTTAGGCGCGAATGGATAACCGACCGTAAATCCGCCCAACGCTTCATCGCGTCTTGCGAGTCATTCGGCCGCCAAATCGTAAAAGTCCGGTCGAATTTTGTTAACTTTTGCGCCCCGGCCGGCTTCGCACTATATGCGCGCCCATGCAGCCCCAGTTTCAGCTTCCCCAATTCCAGCTTCCCGAGCCGCTCGACGAGCGGCGTATCGTCGTCGCCATGTCGGGCGGCGTGGACAGCAGTGTCGTCGCCGCGCTCGCCGCGAAAACCGGCGCGGAAGTGATCGGCGTCACGCTCCAGCTCTACGACCATGGCGCGGCGGTCGGCCGTACGGGAAGCTGCTGCGCGGGGCAGGATATTCGCGACGCGCGCGCGGTCGCCGACCGCATCGGCATCGCGCATTATGTCTTTGATTATGAAAGCCGGTTTCGCGACTCCGTGATCGCCGACTTTGCCGATGAATATATGGCCGGGCGCACGCCCATCCCCTGCGTGAAGTGCAATATGGGGGTGAAGTTCACCGACCTGTTCCAGATCGCGCGCGACCTGGGCGCCGATTGCCTGGCCACCGGCCATTATGTCCGCCGGGTTGAAGGCGCGCATGGCGCTGAACTGCACCGCGCCGCCGACCCGGCGCGCGACCAGAGCTATTTCCTCTTCGCCACGACTCAGGCGCAACTCGACTATCTGCGTTTCCCGCTGGGCGGCCTGCCCAAGCCGCAGGTGCGCGAGATCGCCGCCGAACTCGGCCTGTCGGTCGCGCTCAAGCCCGACAGCCAGGACATCTGTTTCGTGCCGGATGGCGATTATGCCAAGATCGTGCGCAAGCTGCGCCCCGACGCGGACGAGGGCGGCGATATCGTTCACATCGACGGCCGGGTGCTGGGCCGGCACAAGGGGATGATCCATTTCACCGTCGGCCAGCGCAAGGGGCTGGAGATTGGCGGCCAGCCCGACCCGCTCTATGTCGTGCGCCTCGACGCGGCGGGCAAGCGCGTGATCGTGGGTCCGAAGGCGGCGCTCGCCGTGTCGGGCGCGGTGTTGAGCGACATCAACTGGCTGGGCGGCGACTTCGCCGGGCCGCTGACCGCCAAGGTGCGGTCGATGGCCAAGCCCGTGCCCGCGCTGCTCGACGGCGACCGGCTGATCTTCGATGCGCCGGAATTTGGCGTCGCGCCGGGGCAGGCGGCGGTTCTCTATGCGGGCGAGCGCGTGCTCGGCGGCGGCTGGATCGCCGGCACCCAGGCGGCAATGGCGCAAGCAGCGTAACGGTCACTCACCCCGTCATCCCGGACTTGATCCGGGATCCCACTTTTCTTCAAGCGCAACAGAACAAGCGGGACCCCGGCTCAGGGCCGGGGTGACGGCAGGGCAGGCTTGTCAGTCCCACTATTTCGGCAAGCCTCTGGTGCACCAACTTTGACGGCATGGGTAATTTTGGTGAATATGAAGGTGCTGCGACCTGTTGGCCCTAATTGGGTTCGGTTTTCGTAGCCGCGACCGCTGACGCAGACATATTCACCGATTGAAACCGGATTTGCCATCATCAGGGATCGGTGTTTGTTGAGCCATCGTTGGTCGAGAATTTCGAACTCAAATGCGCGTTCCACATCGCCAATAGTGGCTATAAAATACGGGTATTCCCAATGAAGAGCCAATACCCCACTCACGCGCGTGACCCTATGGCCCTGCCCAACTTGCTCGATGTTTTCAGATGCCGGCCCACTCACGCTGATCATCAATGGAAGAAGCAAGGATGATAAGCAGTTCATGGCGGCACCGTGTCATGCCCGACGAGCCAAGTATATGCCTTCATCCTCCATCCCCAAATCCTTGCCCTCCCCCCCACGCCCGGCTAAGGCGCGCGCGTCATGACTCGCCCGCTCACCTTCGCCATCCCCAAGGGCCGCATCCTCGATGAAGCGCTGCCCCTGCTCGCCAAAGCCGGTATCGAGCCGGAGGCGGAATTTCATGACAAGAAGAGCCGGGCGCTGCGCTTCGCCACCAACCGGCCCGACGTGTCGATCATCCGGGTGCGCGCGTTCGACGTCGCCACCTTCGTCGCCCATGGCGCGGCGCAGATCGGCATCGTCGGCTCCGACGTGGTGGAAGAATTCGACTATTCCGAGCTTTACGCGCCGGTCGACCTCGACATCGGCCATTGCCGCCTGTCGGTCGCCGAGCCGGTCGATGCCGCCGATGAGGATCAGGCCGCGATGAGCCATGTCCGCGTCGCGACCAAATATCCGCATCTGACGCGCCGTTATTTCGAAGCGCGCGGGCTTCAGGCGGAATGCGTCAAATTGAACGGCGCGATGGAACTCGCCCCCTCGCTCGGCCTGTCGCGCCGGATCGTCGATCTCGTCTCCTCGGGCGCGACGCTCAAAGCCAATGGCCTCGTCGAAACCGACATCATCATGCGCATTTCGGCCCGTCTGATCGTCAACCGCGCCGCCTACAAGATGCGCTCGGCCGAATTGTCGCCGCTGATCGAAGCCTTCCGCGCCGCCGTGGGGGTCAAGGATGCCGCGTGATGCCTATTCAATCCTCCCCTCGCAGGGGAGGCGGCTGGCCGCAGGCCAGAC
>NZ_AYOY01000030.1 GCF_000508185.1 Sphingobium sp. C100
GCCGCATATCGACCGGCGCACCCTGATCGGAGCCAGTGTCGTGCTCGCCGCGTCACCTGTCCAGGCGGCGCAAGCCGACCCCGTCGTCATGACGCGCAATGGGCGCATACGGGGGAGAAGCGAGGGCGGGCTGAAGGTGTTTCGCGGGGTCCGTTATGGCCAGAACACCACATCCCAGCGTTTCCGAGCGCCGCTGGCGCCCGAGCCATGGCGCGGTATCGTGGATGCGATTGCCTTTGCGCCATCCTGTCCGCAGCAGGCCAGGCAGGCGGTGACCAGCGAGGATTGCCTGTTCCTCAATATCTGGACGCCGGGACTGGAAGCAGGCGCAAAACGGCCGGTGATGCTCTACATTCACGGGGGCGCCTATTCCAATGGCAGCGTCGTGGATCCGCTGAATGATGGGCGCCATCTGGCCGGACAGGACGTGGTGGTGGTCACGGTCAATCATCGGCTTAACGCGCTTGGCTATCTCTATCTTGCGCGGCTCGATCCACGCTTTGCCGACAGCGGGAATGTGGGACAGCTGGATTTGATCCTCGCGTTGCGCTGGGTGAAAGCGAATATCGCGGCCTTTGGCGGCGATCCTGATGCTATACTGGTCTTTGGCCAGTCAGGCGGTGGCGCAAAGATCGCCACGATGATGGCGATGCCTGCCGCCAGGGGGTTGTTCCATCGCTCTGTCACGATGAGCGGGCAACAGGTGACGGCGAGCGGTCCGCTTAATGCATCTCGTCGCACCGCCGCCTATCTCGCGAAGCTCGGCGTCACACCCGACAATCTAGGGTCATTGTTGACCATGCCGGTCGAGCGGCTGATCGATGGTCTCGATACGGACGATCCGTTGCTGTCCGGCGGTATCTATATGGGACCGGTGCTGGATATGACATGGCTCAAGTGCCATCCTTTCTGGCCCGATGCAGCGCCCCAGTCGAATATGATCCCGATGATGCTGGGCAATACTTTGGACGAAACGCGGGCGTTCATTGATCCGAATGGACCGCTGGTGCGAGGGCTAAAATGGAGCAATCTGGCCGAACGGATGGCGGCCCAGTTGCGGATGGACCTGTTGCCCGAATGGATCGTCGCGCAATATCGCGCCCATTATCCTGACTGGTCGCCCGAGCGAGTCTTTTATGCAGCGACGACGGCCGGCCGCAGTTGGCCGGGGCAGGTCATTGAAGCGGAGGCGCGGGCACGGGCGGATACCCCGACCTGGGTCTATCAGGTCAATTTCCAGTCACCGGTCGAGCCACGTCGCGGAGCGCCGCATATGATGGACATCGCGCTGGCTTTCGGCACATTGGATGCGCCTGGATCGCTAACTGGCACGGGCGGCGCGGCACGGGCGGCATCGGCAGCGATGATGGCGCGCTTCCTCGCCTTTGCGCGGCAGGGTGATCCCAATGGCGGGGGAATGGCGCTTTGGCCGCAATATCGGCTGGATCGGCGAGCAACGATGGTCTTCGACGCTCAAAGCCAGGTCATGAACGATCCGCGGGGGTGGGAGCGCGAATTATTTGCGCGCGTCCCCTACATCCAACCGGGCAGCTAGGCTGGGCCTGGCTGCGTCCGGGTCCGTTCGGCCTCATTTAGGCACTGGATAGGATATGATCAGTGCCAATGGCTCCTGCCCAGTCTGCCTGATGCCGACCGTCGCGCCTTCATAGAGATAAGCGGCCATGCCCGCCTTCAAGGCACGGGTTTCGCCATCCGAGGTGACCATAGCCGTGCCCGAGAGGACATAATAGACCTCGTCATGAGCAATGGGGTGGAGGCCGATCGCGGCACCGACGTGCAGGATTCGCTTGCGAAATTCCATATTGCGCGGTTCGGGAGCTGCATCGCTGATCCGATAGGCGGTACTCATGCCGATCGCCCCGTGGGGTGGAGGTTCGTCGCGACGAACGCTGTTTTCGTTAACCACCACCATTGCCGGCGCGCCGACGGCCGCAAGAAGCAGAGCGGCAAAGGTCATGGCTGTTCCCCCTGGCGCATCATCTTGTCGCGATCCGACAAATGTTCGGCGATGTTCTCGGTCTGGCCTGGATAACGCCCTGATTTCGGCTCCATCGTATCGAGATTCCAGTCCGCCTCGACAAAGGCTGCGCGGGTCTGGGCCATTTTTGGATAGCCACCCACCTGATTTTCATCATCAATGATCTCGCCTCGCCCCTCGGCGACAAAGAAGAGCACGCGCAGGTCATCCGCATCGCGGTCCCAGGGCCGAGCGCCGACGCGGGCCAGCACATGGGTTTCGACGTCGCGCGCCGGCAGGACGTCGGTCCCCTGCCACCACACTGGTGGGGCGGGGAGGTCGTTTAGCTTCGCACGGGTTTCACCATAGCGACCGAACATGGGGAGCGGCTGACCGAAGCGGTCGACAGCGATATTGTCCTTCCCGTGATAATCAAGGTCGCCAGCGCCCCCCAAGGTCAGAAAGGGTAAGCCGGTCGCCGTGGACACCCCGCCGCGCAGCACATTGCCCACCGCTGAAATCTGCCCGGTCTGATACGGATGATCGCCCCATTCCAGCGCCATGAGATTATAATGGACGGCGCGTTCGCCCGGATCATAAAGGATGTTGTTGACCAACTCCACCTGCCCGCCGCCCTTAACCAGCGGATTGCGCTCCATATTATGAGCGTAGAGATTGCGATAAACAAGGATCTGGCTGGCATTGTCGTGGATCAGCGTGCCCTTGCTATGCTCGCCCTTGGGATGGCTGGCCTCGGCCAGTCCTTCGGCCGCGATATTGTAGGAGAAGGTGATGGCGTGGCTGGTGTTGCGGCGCCAATCTTCGGGTGTTTTCCCTTCAAAACGCGGGCCGGAGGCGGACATATTTTCATCGACCGCCCAGGTGAAGCTGCAATGATCGACAATCACATGATGCGCCGCTACGGTGGAGAAGGCATCGGCTTCCCAGCCACTCATTTTCGGCTGCCCATCGACGCCGGTGCGCACGCGGATATGACGCATCACGACGTCATGGGTGGCGATATCGATCCCGGTCTTGATGAGGGTGATGCCCGGCGAGGGCGCAGTCTGTCCTGCGATGGTCACAAAGGGCTCGGTAATCTTGAGCGTTTGACGACTCATGTCGATGATGCCGCCAACTTCAAACACGATGATGCGCGGCCCCTTTGCCTCCAGTGCGGCCCTGAAGCTGCCGGGACCGTCGGGGGCAAGGGTGGTGACGCGGATGATCCGTCCACCTCGCCCGCCCGGGGTAGCGGAGGCCCAGCCTACCGCGCCGGGGAAGGCAGTCTGGACGGTGGGGGCGGCGGGTGCGGCCCAGGCGGGCAGGGACAGACTAAGGGTAGCGGAAATCAAGGGAATGAGGGCGCGGGCCATGTTTTCGTTTCTCCTCTCACCCCCCATTCTTGACATTGACCCACCCCGCTTGCAACCATTTATGACACCGGTGTCCGAAATAGCCGGTTGCGTTCTTCAAGGGTCGACCGTTGTTCACGGCGGATAAGGGAGAGAATGGCATGAATGGACTGGACCGGCGAAGCCTTATGCTCGGCGGAGGGCTATTGGCGGGGACGGGCGTGCGGGGGCTGGCGCAACCGCCGGCGCTGGACGTCGGGGCAGTGAAGCCGGATGCCATGATTAACCTGTGGCCGGGCGATCCGCCAGGCACGCCCACGCTATTGCCTCAGGAGGCGGTGCAGGATCGCAGTAGAGACCCGGCCGCGCCAGACCGTGCGCTGCTGCATATCGCACGCCCCAGGCTTGCGCTGTTTCGCGCGCATCGCCCCAATGGCGCGGCAATGCTGGTGATGCCAGGCGGAGGCTATAATTATGTCGTGATCGACAAGGAGGGTTATGAGATCGGCCCCTGGCTGGCGGCGCGTGGCGTATCGGTGTTCGTGCTTTTCTATCGCCTTCCCCAGGAAGGATGGGGGGCCGGGGCGGATGTCGCATTGTCCGATGCGCAGCGGGCGATGCGATTGATCCGGCACCGCGCGCCTACCCTCGCTATTGATTCGAGGCGTGTAGGCGCCATGGGATTTTCAGCCGGCGGGCATGTGTGCGCCGACCTGGCGACCCGTTTTGCTACGGCTACCTATCATTCCGTCGATGCGGCTGACGCTCTCTCTGCGCGACCGGCGATCGCTGCGCCCATCTACCCGGTGGTATCAATGCATCGTCCCGAGGCGCATGAAGGGTCGCGTCGCAACTTGATCGGCGAGTCGCCCACCGCAGCGATGGAGCGGCGCCATTCCCCTCATGAGAATGTGGGGTCGGACAGTCCGCCCTGCTTTTTGGTCCACGCGGAAGATGATTCGGCAGTGCCGATCGCCAATAGCCTGTTGCTACGTGCGGCTTGGCGGGCGGAAGGGCTGGCCGTGGAGAGCCATTTTTTTGCTGAGGGGGGTCATGGCTTCGGCCTGAAGCGGGCGTCGGGCAAGCCGGCCGCGATCTGGCCTGAACTGTTTCTGCACTGGATGGCGGCTCAACGAATGACGGGTAACGGCTGACGATATTCTCAAGTAGGAATATGGCTAATTATATCAAGCATATAGCTGGATAAATTCACCTTATCGGCCGTGATGTGTCGGCAATATATTGACAGGATTTATCTGGCAGCGCATTTATGACACCGGTTTCCATACTGCAATTGACCGGGCAAAGCCGGCGTTGGGTAATCGGGAGAGGATGGACCCGCAGGGCCAACTCCCTCTTCCGAAATTTCGGCTCCCGGCACTCCGGCGGCCGCAAGCAAAGAGAAAGGGAGCGGAAAGGTGCAGAGTCAGCAGGTTGGAAAGAAGAAGGCAGCATCGCGCTGGATCGTTGGCTCGTCAGTGGCAGTGTTGGCGCTCGCCACATCGGGTGGCGCGCTTGCACAGGTGGCGGCCGCGCCGCAAAATGCTGAAGACGCGCAGGTCGCGGACATTGTCGTAACCGGTTTCCGTCAGTCGCTGGGCGCAGCGATCAACCTCAAGCGGCAGTCGGTCGGGTCGGTCGATGCGATTGTGGCAGAGGATATTGCAAAGTTCCCGGACCAGAATCTGGCGGAATCGCTGCAACGCATTCCCGGCATTTCAATCCAGCGCGATGGCGGAGAAGGGCGCGCGATCACCGTGCGCGGCCTGGGCGCGCAGTTCACCCGCGTCCGCGTAAACGGGCTGGAAACGGTGGCGACCTCGACCGACGGTGCAAGCTCGAACCGGGACCGCGCCTTTGATTTCAACGTTTTTGCCTCTGAACTGTTCAGTTCGCTGGTGGTTCACAAGACCGCCGAAGCCTCGCTCGACGAAGGGTCGCTGGGCGCTGTGGTGGATCTCAACACCGGCAATCCGCTGGCAGGCAAGGATGGCTTGACGTTCGTCGGATCGGCCACGGGCTCCTATAATGATCTCAGCAAGAAATGGGGGCCTCGGCTCGCAGGTCTCCTGTCCTGGAAATCGCCGGACGAACGTTGGGGGGTGTCGCTCTCGGCCGCCTATTCCAAGCTCGACACGCTGCAAATGGGCAATAATACAGTCCGCTGGTCGCAGGCGCGGTTCGACAGCGTCGATGGCACGCCCTGCTTCACCCAGGAAAATAGCGGCGGGGATTATGTGCCAAGCGCGGCATGTGACGAGGCGGCGTTGGCCTTTCATCCGCGCATCCCGCGCTATGGCGAGATTGCGCAGGAGCGCGAGCGACTGGGCATCACCGGAGCAATCCAGTGGGCGCCGAGCGAGGCGACCAAAGTGTCGATCGATGGGCTTTTCTCCCGGTTTCGCGAAACCCGCGAGGAAAAATGGGGCGAAGTGCTGCTGCGGTCCAACGAACGTTCGATCGACGTGGTGAACCCCAGCTATGACGGCAGCGGCAACATGGTGTCGGCGACGCTGGATGACGCCTGGGTGCGCACGGAACATTATCTGCGCAAATCGCAGACCAAATTCTACCAGCTTGGCGGCAAATGGGACCAGAAACTGGGCGACGATTTCCGCTTCACCCTGTTGGGCGGCTTTTCCAAATCCGACGCGTCGATCCCGGTGGAAACGACGCTGGTGTTCGACGATCGCGACGCGCAGGGCTATAGTTTCGACTATGGCAATTCGCGCCGGCCGGTGCTGAGTTTTGGCACCAGCGTAACCGACCCGGCCAATTTCCAGCTGGCCGAAATCCGGGATCGGCCGTCATCGACCGTTAACAAGTTCCGCACGGCCCAATTGCGCACTGAATGGGACGTGACAGATGGCTTCACCGTGAAAACGGGCGCAGTTTATCGCCGCTTCTCCTTCGACACCGAAGGCTTCACTCGCGATACAGTGGTGTGCGGCAATGGCGGCGTCGATCGTGTGCTGGGCACCGTCAACTGCTCGCCGAGCGGCACCTTCGGACCCGGTGCGGTTTATGGCCTGCCCGTGACCCCTGAAATCGCCGAACTGTTCAAGCTGCGCGGGGCCGATGCGCCGGCGGGCACCACCACCGAGTGGCTGGTGCCCAATCTGGGGGCGGGCACGGACTATACCAATCTGTATGACCGGCCGCTGGCCATCGACGCGGGCAATACGCGCAGCGTGGTGGAAAAGACCACCGGTGGCTATATCCAGTTCGATGCCAAGGGCGATATTTTCGGGCTGGAATATGCGGCCAACGCCGGTATCCGCTACGTGAAGACCGAACAGAGTTCCACCGGCCTCAACAATGGGCAGGCCGTGAGCGTCTCGCGTTCCTATGAGGACTGGCTGCCGGCGATGAATATCGCCTTTTTCCCGCATCGCGACATCATCGTGCGGGCGTCGGTGGCCGATGTGATGACCCGTCCAAGCCTGGGCAATCTGACGCCCGGCGGGTCGGTCGATGGTTTCAATTATCGCATCAGTTTCGGCAATCCCTTCCTCGATCCGTTCCGGGCGACCGCCTATGACGTGGCGGTGGAATGGTATTTCGCGCCTCAGTCCGTCTTTTCCGTCGCGGCCTTCAAAAAGGACGTGCAGAGCTTCCCGATCAGCCAGACAGTGACAGGAACATTCGCGTCCACTGGCCTGCCTCTATCGGTGATCCCGCCCAGTTCGCCCGCCGCGATCCAGCCTGAACGCGCCGAAGGCTGGGCAATCAATACGATCGTCAACGGCAGGGGCGCGAGTCTGAAGGGGATCGAGATCGCGGTGCAGGCGCCCTTCACTTTCCTGCCGGGCTTTCTTTCGCATTTCGGCGGCATCGTGAATGCCACGTTTGTCGACTCCGATGCGGATTATACCGTTTCCGGCCCGGCGGTCGTTCCGGGCGGTGGCACGGTGGCGACGATGCGTAACGCAACCCTTTTCGGTCTGTCCAAACGCGCCTTCAACGGCACGCTATATTATGAGGATGCCAAATTTTCCGCCCGCGTGTCGGCGAGCTATCGCAGCAAATATATCGACCAGAATAGCGGTACGGGCAACGTCTTCGAAGGCTATAACAGCACCGTCAATGTCGATGCCTCGGTCCGTTACAAGCTCACGGACTGGATCGAATTGTCGCTGGAAGGCATCAACCTGACAGACGACTATCGCGATCGCTACACCGACCTCGACGCGAACCGCAATTATGAGCAGCTGCATTTCGGTCGCACCATCCAGATGGGCGCGCGGTTCAAGCTGTAAATGTCCTGCCCGGCCCGCGTCTGCACGCGCGGTCCGGGTCATTTTCCGCTAAGGAGCCTGCATGACGATCAGCCGCCGCGACGCCCTGACCGGAGCATTGGCCGGTAGCGCCATCGCGCTTGGCAATGGTCCCGCAACCAGCACCCCATCCGCCGGTTCCGCAACTGCGCCTGAATGGAAACGCGGCTTCGACAATCAGCGTATCGCTGACCTGGGGGACGGCCGTTTCCTCAATCCGTTGATTGCCGGTGACCGGCCCGATCCGGCCATCCTGAAAGACGGGGCCGACTATTATCTGACGTTCTCGACCTTCGATTCCTATCCCGGCATTACCATCTGGCACAGCCGCGACCTCATCAACTGGCAACCACGCGGCGCTGCCCTGACGCAGAACATTGGCTCCGTCTGGGCGGTGAGCCTGGAGAAGCACGAGGGTCGTTATTTCATCTATATTCCAGTGAAGGCGCAACCCAACAGCATCTTCGTCATCCACGCCAACAGCATTGACGGGCCATGGAGCGATCCTATCGACCTCAAGCTGCACGATCATATCGATCCGTGCCATGCCGTCGGAGAGGATGGCAGCCGCTGGCTGTTTCTATCCGGCGGAGACCGCATCCGCCTCGCCGATGACGGGCTTTCGACCCTAGGTGCGGTCGAGCATGTCTATGATCCCTGGCGCTATCCCGACAATTGGGACGTGGAAGGATTTTCGCCGGAAGGGCCGAAGATCCATCGCCATGGCAACTGGTTCTACATGCTGACTGCGGTGGGCGGCACGGCGGGACCACCCACCGGTCACATGGTGATAGCGGCACGGTCGCGTTCCATCCACGGGCCATGGGAACAGCATCCGGGCAATCCGCTGGTGCGCACGCAAAGCCTGGACGAACGCTGGTGGTCGCGTGGCCATGCCAGTCTGGTGGAAGGACCGGACCGCAGTTGGTGGGCGGTCTATCACGGCTATGAAAATGGTCTGTGGACCCTGGGGCGGCAGACGCTGCTCGATCCGGTCGAATGGACGTCCGACGGGTGGTTCCACATGACCGGAGGCGACCTGTCGAAGCCCTTGCCCAAGCCGGGCGGCGGGCAGGCGGTGCCGCATGGCATGGCCTTGTCTGACGACTTCAAGGTTTTGAAGCTGGGCGCGAAGTGGAATTTCTTTCGTCCCGCACCCGACGAGGCGGGGCGGGCGCGGGTGGAGCAAGGCGCACTGATCCTGAAAGGCCGGGGCACGGCGCCGGTGGATTCCTCGCCGCTGCTGCTGATCGCGGGCGATCCGTCCTACGAATTTGCGTGCGACATCGAGATCGCGCCGGGCGGGACCGCCGGCTTGCTGCTCTTCTACGACCACCAGCTCTATTGCGGTCTGGGTTTTGACGAGGCGCGGTTCGTCACTCATCAATATGGCCGGGAACGCGCCCGGCCCGCCAATCCCTATGGCCGACGGCTGCGCATGAAGGTGGTGAACCATCACCACATCATTTCCTATCATCTGAGCGACGATGAGGGCCGGACATGGCGCCGGTTTGACCGGGGGATGGAGGTATCGGGCTATCACCATAATGTCCGTGGCGGTTTCCTGATGCTGCGGCCTGGCCTGTATGCGGCGGGGCCGGGCGAGGCACGGTTTCGCGACTTCCGCTTTCGCGCACTCTAGCGGGCAAGGATTGCCTGCCGGCGCCTGCGGCCATAGGAAGGGCGCGGGATGCCGGCGGCACGCCGCGTCGCGATAGGGAGGAGCGCTATCTTGGCCAATATGGTGAGCCGCCGGGCCCTTGCGGTGGGAAGGTCGATTGCATCGCGTGGCGCGCGCGCATGATGCGCCTGCGTTCCTTGCTCTTCGTCCCTGGCGACCGGCCCGAGCGGATGCGCAAGGCGGTGGGGATGGGCGCCGACGCCCTGATCCTGGACCTGGAAGATTCGGTGGCGAGCGAAGCCAAGCCCGCCGCGCGCGAGGCGGTGGCCACGTTTTTGAAGGAGACGGCGGCATGTGAGGTGGCGCTGTTCGTGCGGATCAATCCGCTGGATGGCGGCCTGGCCGACGATGATCTGGACGCGGTGATCCCGGCGCGGCCGGCCGGCATCATGCTGCCCAAGGCGGAGGGCGCGGCCTCGATCCTCGATCTCGACCGGCGGATGCGGCAGCGTGGCGATGAGGATGGGCGCATCCTGCCGATTGCTACGGAGACGCCCAGGGCGATCTTCCTGCTCGGCGAATATGCGGGCGTGGCGGAGCGGCTGGCGGGACTGACATGGGGGGCGGAGGATCTGCCCGCCGCGATCGGGGCGCTGGGCGCGCGACAGGAGGATGGCAGCTATACGCCGCCCTATGAGATTGCGCGTGCGCTGACCTTGTTCGCGGCGAGCGCCGCGGAGGTCGCGCCGATCGAGACGGTCTATCCGGCGATCCGCGATCTGGAGGGGCTGGCGGCCTATGCGGCGCGGGGCGCTCGCGATGGCTTTCAGGGGATGATGGCGCTGCATCCCGACCAGGTGCCGATCATCAACGCGGCCTTCACGCCGGGCGCCGAGGATGTCGCACGGGCGAGGGCGGTGATCGACGCCTTTGCGGCCAATCCGGGCGCCGGCGTGCTGATGCTGGAGGGCCAAATGATCGACCGGCCGCACCTTAAAAAGGCGCAGGCCCTGCTGGCGCGCGCCTGACGCGCCTTCGGATCACGGGGAAGATCGAGGCGTTAACGCGACAGCGAAAGCGACAGCTTGAACGCTGTCTGGAAGAATGTGAGGAAAGTGGTTTGATTTAACATAATCCTTATTATCGGACTTATTGTGCTCGAAGGGGTGGATTCTAGATCGAAGT
>NZ_AYOY01000031.1 GCF_000508185.1 Sphingobium sp. C100
GGCCCGACTGGCTGGCCGATCCCGCCGAAATGGCCGAACGCACCCGCGCGCTGGAGGAAAAGCTGTCGGACGCGCTGCACGCGGCGCTGACGCAGCGTTTCGTCGACCGGCGCACAACCGTCCTCTTGCGCGACATCGGCCAGAATGCGAGCAATCTGCCGGTGACGGTCGAGCCGGACGGCAGCGTCTGCGTCGATGGGGAAATGATCGGACGACTTGACGGCTTCCGATTCTCGGTCGATCCCGCTACGCGGCATCAGGACCGAAAAATGCTGTTGGCGGCCGCGGAACGGCGCCTTGGAAAGGTATTGCGAGTGAAGGCTGACGAACTGGTTGCTGCAACGGATGCGGATTTCGCGCTGCTGGACGAAGCGGGGCAGGCGCCCGGCATCGCCTGGGGCGAAACGCCGGTGGCGGCGCTGCTGGCGGGATCGAGCCTGCTGGCGCCGGAAATCCGCCTGGACCGCGCACTGCTGGCGCTTGGGCAGGATGTGCAGAAGCAGGTCGTGACCCGCCTGGCGACCTGGCTTGAGGGGCAGAAGCAGAAGCATCTGCTGCCGCTCGTCAAAATGGCGGAAAGCGCCGCCGATCCGGCTGTGCCGCCTGTCGTGCGCGCGGTATTCGCGCAGCTTGCCGATGCCGGCGGCGTGATCGCGCGGACCGATCTCGATTCGGCGCTCGGCCATCTCGACAAGGAACAGCGGCATTTGCTGCGCAAGGCGGGCCTCGATATCGGGGTTCTCGACATTTATCATCCCGGCCTGCTGAAGCCGGGCGCCGCACGCTGGCGGTCCGCGCTGCTGGCCGCGCGCATCGCCAAGCCCTGCCTGCCGATGCCCGGTCCGGGCCTCACCCTGATCCCGGCGGGCGAGCGGCCGGCGCAAATGGGCGCGCGAATCGCCGGCTTTCGCGGTTTCGGGGAACAGATGCTGCGCATCGACATGGCCGAGCGCATGGCCCGCACCGCGCATGAGACGATTGCGAAGAATGAGCCCTTCACCGCGCTCAGCCCGCAGATCGTATCGCTGGGTCTGACCGAGGACTCCTTCCTGCAACTGATGCGCGCGGCCGGTTTTCGGCCGATCGAGCCTGCACCGCCGCCCGCGCCGGTAGAGGAAGGGGCCGAAACGCCGCCCGCCAGCGGGGCCAACTGGGCTTTTCGGGGCCGGCAGAAAGCGCGCACCGACCGGCCGCAGGGCGAGCGCTCGCGTGGCGGCCAATCTGGCGGCGGCAAATCTGGCGGTCCCAAGCCCGCCGGCGGCAACCGCCGCGAGGGCGGCCAGTCCCGCCCCGCCGCGAGCGGCAATGGCGGCAGCCCCGCCCCCGTCAACAATGCCTTCGCGGGCCTTGCCGACCTGCTAGGCCGCAATGGCTGACCCGGTGGCAGGCGCCAGCCACGGCCCCAGCCTGCGCATCGACAAATATCTCTGGTTCGCGCGGCTGTCCAAAAGCCGCTCGACCGCCCAGACGCTGGCTGAGGAAGGCTATGTCCGGCTCAACGGCCGGCGCATCGACCGCGCCCATGCGCCGGTGCGTGCGGGGGATCTCATCACCTTTCCCCATCCCGGCGGCGTGCGGGTGGTGCGCGTGATCGTCCTTCCCTCCCGCCGTGGGTCGGCCGCGGAGGCGCAAGCCTGCTATGAGGAATTGACGGTCGGGGGGTGACGCGCCGCAGGGACGGCCATTCCCGCGCGCACCGGACGAAACCCGCCCTAAACCCCGGCCAATAATATCCTCATTGACCTTCGCGCGCGGCGGGCATAGCAGGGCCGCGCTTTTCCAGAGGACAAGAGTGCCCAAACAATGACCTACGTCGTGACCGACAACTGCATCCGCTGCAAATTCATGGATTGCGTCGAGGTCTGTCCCGTGGATTGTTTCTACGAGGGCGAGAATATGCTGGTCATCAATCCCAGCGAATGCATCGATTGCGGCGTGTGCGAGCCGGAATGCCCGGCCGAGGCGATCCTGCCGGACACAGAGAACGGCCTGGAAAAATGGCTGGAGCTCAACACCAAATATTCGGCCGAATGGCCCAATATCACCGTCAAGGGCGATGCCCCCGCCGACGCCGAAGCCATGAACGGCGTCGAGAACAAGCTGGAACAATTTTTCTCCCCGGCCCCCGGTTCGGGCGACTGATCCCGGCGGCAGAATCGCCGCTCTAGCGTCCCGAATTGCGCCACACCCCCAGCCATTGTGTCCGGGGGTGGTAATTTTGTTACGAATCTGCTAAATAGGCCCGTAACGGTCGGATTCCCCTAGTCCGGCCCTGGAGAATAACTTCATGTCTTGACGGGTCGCGCCGTTCATATTTCAGCATCCGGCTTTGCTCAGCTGTTGCGCGACGGCCCGTTTCCCGCTTGAATTGGAAAGGTATCAAATGGCTGCCAAGGCGCTGTCCTTTGACGTTGGTGATTATGTCGTTTATCCCAAGCATGGCGTAGGTCGTGTGATCGAGCTGCAGAAAGAGCAGATCGCCGGCATGGAATTGGAGCTTTACGTCCTCCGTTTCGAAAAAGAGCGCATGACGCTGCGCGTGCCGACCAACAAGGCCGAAGGCGTTGGAATGCGCAAACTATCCTCCAACAAGACGCTGGAGGAAGCCATGGAAACGCTCAAGGGCAAGCCCAAGGTGAAGCGCACCATGTGGTCGCGCCGCGCGCAGGAATATGAAGCGAAGATCAATTCGGGCGACCTGGTGTCGATCGCCGAAGTGACGCGCGACCTGTTCCGCGCCGACGACCAGCCCGAACAGAGCTATTCCGAACGCCAGATTTTCGAGGCTGCTTCGAGCCGCCTGGCACGCGAACTGGCCGCGATGGAAGAGACTGACGAGCCGAGCGCGCTCAAGAAGATCCTGCGCATCCTGAACGAAGCCGCACCCAAATATGCGAAGGTCGAAGGCTGACGCATTTCTTCTAGCCGGCAAAAAGGGGCGTTCCGGGCAATCGGAACGCCCCTTTTTTTGTGGCCGAAGCTTATGCTCCGCTGCGTTGGACCGGATGCAGGTCGCGCGCTCTAGGCTTTCGTTATCGCATCATTTTGAGCGGAAAACCGGTTCCGACTTTTCCGCACGATGCTTTAGTCGCCTTTCACGCTGCCGGCCGCGTCCTGCGCCGCGTCGCCGACATCGCTTGCGGCTTCGCCGACCTGCTGCGCCGCGCCCGACACCGCATTATCCTTGTTCGTTTCGCTGCTGATCAGGAAAAAAGCGGCAATCGCCACCACAACCACCAGCAGCAGAATCGCCAGCGTCATGCCGCCGCCGCCGCGCCGTTCGATCACCGTCGTCGTGGGCGTAGGGCGCTCCTGTTCGACCTGATAATCGGCCATGTCTTCATCCTCCTCATCATGCCACCCGACGCACCAATGCGTCATGGATGCGCAATGTTCCCGGAGGACAGGCGGCCCGTTCAGTCGCCGATCGGGACGAAGGCGCCCTTGGCGCGGTCCTTAACCACCTGATCGGCGCGGAAAACCGATCCACTCATGGTGATATAGACGCCCGGCGGCGCCACCTGCGCGGTCGCGAACGCCATGCCCAGGTTGAAGCTGGCGTCGCTTTCGCCAAAGCGGGCGGGCGCCAGCGCGCCGACCAGCACGATGGTCTTGCCGGCGATGTCCTGCAACAGCTTCGCGGTTTCCGTCATCGTGTCAGTGCCATGGGTGATGACGATATGTTTTTCCCGCGCGGCGGCGACCCGCGCAGCGATCAGCGCGCGGTCCCTGTCGTCCAGTTCCAGGCTGTCCTTGCGCGTCACTTCCTCGATGCGGAAGGGCCGCTTGACGCGGGCGACTTCCAGCAGCTTGGCCATCACGGTTTCCCCGACCTGATAGTCGGACAGGGCATCGAAATAGATTTTGTCGATCGTGCCGCCGGTGGTCAGCAGCAGGATCGGGGCGTCAGGGGACAACATGCATGGCTCCAAGTCGATTTCGGCGCGCTGTAGCGTAAATCGCCGCGCCCCGGAACCGCCCTTATGCGCCGCGCGCCATCGCTTCGCCGCGGTCGCGCGCTGCGGCCAGCGTATCGGTCAGCAGCGCCAGCAACCGGTCGTCGGCATCCAGGACATTCAATCCTTCGCGCGTCATGCCGCCAGGACTGGCGACCTGATCGGCCAGCGCCGCCGGGCTGGCAGCCGCGCCCGCAGCCATGTTCGCCGCGCCCTGCACCGTCGCCAGCGCCATGCGCGCGGCCTGGGGCGCGGGGATGCCGATCGCTTCGCCCGCACGGGCAAGCGCATCGATGAAGCGGAAGAGAAAGGCCGGGCCGCAGCCCGACAGCGCCGTCACGCGATTGAACAGCGCTTCGTCCGCGATCCATTCGGCCAGGCCAAGCGGCTGGATCAAGGCGGCCAGATCGGCTTTCGCCTGGCGATCGGTTGCGACGTCGGTGAACAGCGCGACCACCCCCTCGCCCAGTCCAACCGGCAGATTGGGCATGGCGCGGACGATGTCGCGCGCGCCCGGAAAGCGCGTGCGCAAATCGGCCAGGGTCGTGCCCGCCAGGATCGAGACGATCGGCGTCGCCGCATGACAGAGCGGCGCCAGCGCGGCCGCGACATCGGCGATCTGATAGGGCTTCATGCCCAGCAATATCGTCGTTCCAGCGGGCAGCGCGGCGGGATAGGCGGTGACGACCGTCACCCCATCGGCCACCGCCCGACCACTGGGGCGCAGCACGGTGACGCGCGCGGGATCAAGCCCGCAGGCGAGCCAGCGGCTGAGCATCTGCCCCGCCATATTGCCGCAGCCAACAAGGAAGAGATGATCGGGCCAGATCGCGGTCATGCGCGCGCTCAGGCTTCGCCGCGGGTTTCGATCAGGCTGGCGGAAATCGCCTCCGACGGGGACTTGCCGCCCCACAGGACGAACTGGAACACCGGATAGAAACGTTCGCATTCGTCGATTGCGGTTTCGACCAGAAGCTGCGCCTGGTCGAGCGTCAGCGTGCCGCCCGCGCCCAACAGCACACCGTGCCGGAACAGGATGATGCCGCTGGACGACCAGAGTTCGAAATGGCCGATCCAGAGCTGTTCGTTGATGAGGCCCAGCGTTTCGTAGACGGTCGCGCGCTTCTCGTCGGCCACGCGAATGTCCGGCAACGCGAGGAGCTGGAGCACCTGATCCTCATCCCGCCAGATGCCGCGCAGTTCATATTGCGCCCACGACCCCTGCGTGTTGCCGACGATCTCATCCTCGCCGACCTGGTCGAAACTCCACCCATGGGCCTCGAAATAGGCCGCCAGCATGTCGATCGGCGCGGCTTCCTGGCCGCCATGTTCAAATTCGTCACTATCCATCATCGGCGGGCCTTAACACCCCATCGGGTGAAAGGACAGACGCTCAGTTGGCGTCGGGCGCCTTGGGCTTGGTCGCCTTGACGCTCTTGGTCACGGGTTCGCCGGCCTTGCCTTCCAGCGCGTCGAGCCGCGCCTTCAGCAGTTCAACCTCCTCGCGCGCGGCGGCGGCCATGGCCTTGACGGCGTCAAATTCGTCGCGCGACACGAAATCCATGCCGCCGATCCATTCCTTCGCCCGTTCGCGCGCATTGGATTCGAATTCGCGGGTCACGCCCGCCATGGTGCCCGCCGCGCCGTTCACCAGCTTGGCCAGATCGTCGAAAAAGCGGTTTTCGCTCTGCATTGCTCTTGTCCTTCCTGCGGCGCGGCCGACGCGCCGGATTTCATATCTGGGTCTTGAGCGCCGGGGCGACAAGGGTCTCGGCCTCCGGGTTCAGGCGGCCGACCTCATAGTTGAGGAAGGACGCGAAGGCCAGCCAAGCGAGATAGGGCAGCAGCATGACGCCCGCGGCGCGGCGGATGCGCCAGAACAGCGCGGTGGTCGCCGCCACGAGCGCGAACAGGGCCAGGATCAGGACCAGAGCGCTGTCGACCTGATGCGCGCGAAAGAAAAGCGGCGACCAGGCGAGATTGAGCAGCAACTGGACCAGGAAGAGAAGGATGGCCGGCCCCCGCCCCTGCGCCCCGCGCGCGTGAAGCACGATCGCGAAGGCCAGCGCCATCAACACATAGAGGATGGTCCAGGCCACGCCAAAGACCCAGCCGGGCGGCATCAGCGCCGGTTTGTCCAACGCATCGAACCAGCGATTGCCATAGCCGCTATTGGCCAGCCGGCCGGACAGGAAGCCCAGAAAGACGATGGCGGGCACGGTAAATAATACCCAACGCAGATAGGCAAGGCGCAACTGACCCTGGGACGCAATCTCATTCATCGACAGCAACAACCCCCGCGCATGTCACTCGGCCGGTTCGGGCGAATCCGTCAGCGCCGATTCCAGCTTGCGGCTGACGGTTTGGGGAGAAACCGTGCGTTTGGCAACGCGCGAATAAAAGATCGGGATGAGGAAAAGGGTGATGAGCGTCGCCAGGCTGACGCCGAAGACGACGACGACGCCGATCGACTGGCGCGCGGCCGCCCCCGCCCCGCCGCGAATGACCAGCGGCAGGGCGCCGATCACGGTCGCGATCGATGTCATCAGGATGGGGCGCAGGCGGCGCTTGGCGGCTTCACGAATGGCGCGTTCGACCGCCATGCCCTCATCGCGCAACTGGTTGGCGAATTCGACGATCAGGATGCCGTTCTTGGCGGCGAGGCCGACCAGCATGACGATGCCGATCTGGCTGTAGAGGTTGATTGACCCGCCGGTCAGCGCCAGCCCCAGCACGCCGCCCGCCACCGCCAGCGGCACGGTGGCGATGATGACGCCGGGATGGATGAAGCTTTCGAACTGGGCGGCCAACAACAGGAACACGATGACGATGGTGAGGCCAAAGACCAGCCAGATCGCGCCGCCCGTCTCCCGCAGCGACTGGCTTTCGCCGCGATAGCCCAGCGCGACCACCTCGGGCGACTGGCGCGCCTGCCCTTCGAGCCAGGTGAGCGCGTCGCCAAGCGATGTGCCCGGCGCCAGTGCGGCGGTCAGGGTGATCGCGCGCAGCTTGTTATAGCGGTTGAGCTGGCGCGGCCCGGCGACTTCCTTCACCGTTACCAGCGCCGACAGCGGCACCAGCGCGCCGGTTCGGCTGCGCACATTGATGCGCTCCAGGTCGGACACGGTTTCGCGGCCTTCATCCTCCGCCTGCACCAGCACGCGATATTCCTCGCCCCGGTCGACATAGGTGGTGACGCGGCGCGATCCCAACAGGCTTTGCAGCGCCTGGCTGATGTCGTTCACCGACACGCCCAGGTCGCCCGCGCGCTGAAGATTGGTCTCGATCCGCATCTGCGGCTTCGATTCCTTATAGTCGCTGTCCAGGTTGATAAGCCCCGGATAATTGGCGGCAGCCGCCATGATGCGGTCGCGCGCGGCGACCAGCCCTTCATAGGTGGCGCCCGCCAGCACCAGGTTGACCGGCAGCCCGCGCCCGCGCCCCAGGCCAGACCGGGGCGCCGCATTGCCGCGCACGCCCGGCTGGTCGGCGATGACCTTGTTGATGATGGTCGCCACTTCCGCCGTGGTGATGGTGCGGTCTTCCCAGGGACGCAGGAAGGCGATGACGTTGCCGCTGTTGAAATCGTCGGTCGTGCCGAAACCGCCGGGCGCGCGGACCACCAGATTCTGGAGCGTCCCATCCTTGCGCAGGAAATTGAGATCCTTCTCGATCTTGAGCATATAGGCCAGCATCTGGTCATAGCCCGTGCCTTCGGGCGCGCTGATGTTGGATTCCACGACGCCGGTATCCTCCGCCGGCGCCAGCTCGGTCGGCAGGCTGGTGAAGACGAAACCCGCGACGCCCAGGAACAGCAATACGCCGATCAGGGCGAACAGCGGCTTGCGCAGCACATGGTCGAGCCAGCCCGCATAGCCGCCCTCGATCCGCTGGAACCGGTCATCCACCCAACGGGCCAGCCGCCCGCGCTCGGCGGTCTTGAGCAGTTTGGAACAGAGCATCGGCGCCAGGCTGAGCGAGATGAAGCCGGAAAAGCCGATCGCCGCGATCATCGCGATGGCGAGTTCGCGGAACAGCAGGCCCGTCTGCCCGGCCAGGAACATGATCGGCACGAACACCGCGCATACGACCAGGGTGGTCGAGATGATGGCGAAGCCGACCTGCCGCGCGCCCAGATAAGCGGCGACCAGCGGATCGTCCCCCTGTTCGACGCGGTGATAGACATTTTCCAGCACCACGATCGCGTCATCGACGACCAGGCCGATGGCGAGCACGAAGGCAAGCAGGGTCAGCAGGTTGATCGACAGGCCGAGCAGCCACATGACCGCGCAGGTCGACAGCAGGCAGATCGGCACCGTGACGGCCGGAACCAGCGTCGCGCGCACCGACCCCAGAAACAGGAAGATGACCAGGATGACGAGCAGCGCCGCCTCGATCAGCGTGTCATAGACATTCTCGATCGCGCGCTCGATGAACAGGCTTTCGTCGGTGCCGATCGCGATCCGCATCCCCGCCGGCAGGGTCGGCTCCAGTTCCTTGATCAACCCCTTGGCCCGCTGCGCCACTTCCAGCGTGTTCGCGCCCGACTGGCGGATGATGCCCAGGCCGATCGCGGTGCCGCCGTTGGAGCGGAAGCTGCTATAGGGATTTTCCGGCCCCTCCTCGATCCGCGCGACATCGCCCAGCTTCACCTGATAGCCATCGTCGCCGCGCCCCACCACCAGATTTGCGAACTCGTCCGGGGTAGCGAAGGGCCGCTCGACGCGCAGCGTCTGGTTCTGCTGTTTCGATTCGAACCGCCCGGCGGGCAGTTCGACATTCTGCGCACGCAGCGCATTTTCGACATCGGCCGGGGTCAGCGCAAAGGCCGCCAGCTTTTCCGCATTGAACCAGATGCGGGTCGAGGGTCGCGCCTCGCCGCCGATGAACACGCGCGCGACGCCGTCGATGGCGGAAAAACGGTCGACGATGTTGCGGTCGATATAGTCGCTGATCTGGATCGAGCTCCAGCCCGGCCGCGAGATCGACAGGAACAGGATGGAGCGCGCATCCGAATCCACCTTGCGGATTTCCGGCGCCAGCGCATCCTCGGGCAAATCCTCCACCACCGACCCGACCCGGTCGCGCACGTCATTGGCGGCGCTGTCGATGTCGCGGGAAGGATCAAATTCGATATTGATGTCGGACTGGCCATCCTCCGACGTGGAGGTGATGGTCTGGATGCCCTGCACCCCCGCCACCGCATCCTCGATCAACTGGGTGATGCGGGTTTCCACGACCGACGCCGCGGCGCCGGTATAGATGGTTTCGACCGACACGATCGGCGGGTCGGTGTCGGGATATTCGCGCACCGACAGGCTGAGATAGCCGACCACGCCGACGATGCAGAGCAGCATCGCGATCACGGCGGCGAAGACCGGGCGGCGAACGGAAAGGTCGGAAAGCTGCATGACCCGGCGTCCTCAGCCCGCGGCGCGGGACGCGCCGTCCTTGGCCTTGTCCCCGGCAAGGCGCACCTTGGTGCCGTCGGTCAGCTTGACCACGCCTTCGGTCACGACCTTCTGCCCGGCCTTCACCCCGCCCAATATTTCGACCTGGCCGTTCTGGCGCATACCGGTATCGACCTTCACCCGCTTGGCCGTGCGGTCTTCCAGCACGAAGACGAAACGGTCCTCGCCATCGCCGACAACCGCCAGTTCCGGCACGGCGAGCGACTCCCGTTCGCGCGCGAAGACGCTGACGGTCAGCAACATGCCCGGCTTGAGCGCCTTGTCGCCATTGGGCAGGATGGCGCGCACCCGGATGGCGCGCGTTGCCGGGTCGATCACCGGGTCGATCGTCGCGATCGTGCCATTGAAGGGCCGGTCGGGCCAGGCGGCCGACACCGCCTTGATCGGCATACCCTGGCGGATCATCGACAACTGCGTTTCGGGGATGGTGAAGTCCAGCTTGATCCGGCTGATGTCGCTGACGGTGGCGATGGCGGTGCCGGCGGGAATGATCGCGCCCGC
>NZ_AYOY01000032.1 GCF_000508185.1 Sphingobium sp. C100
GGACGCCAGCGCGGCCTGCACCGGCCGCGCCGTCGCGATTTCCGAAATGCCCAGCTCGTCGCGGGCATGAGCGCCCAGCGCATCGGCGGCCATGAGTTGCTGCGCCACCTGTCCCGCCAGATCGGGCGTCAGGCCGCGTTCGACATAAATGTCGCGCAATTCCAGCCATTCGGCGTGCGGCTGCGCGGCGAGCGCGGCATTTTCCTTGGCCAGGTCCGCGCGTTCCGTGTCCGACTGGGCGCTGACCGACACATATTCGCCCGCCGCCATCGACATGGCGCCCGCAACCAGCGCGGCGACGCCCGACAGCAGGATGGTCTGCGAATCCGCGCCGGATGCGGCGAAGCCCGTCATCAGGCTGGCGGTGGAGACGATTCCGTCATTGGCGCCCAGCACCGCAGCCCGCAGCCAGCCCACGCGGTTGATATAATGGACCGCATGATGGGGTTGTGCCGGTGCCGTTTGCGTATCCATCAGGGTTCCCCCTCTGCTTCGTCGGGCCGTTACTTAGCCGTTCGGTCCGGGCGAAGTCGAGCAGCGTTGCGTTTGCCTGTTCCCCACCAGCCCGAACCGGTCGGGGAAAGGTTCAGTTGGCCAGCCCTTCCGCCTTTTCCGCCAGTTCCAGCCAGCGCTCCTCGGCGGCGTCCTTGTCGGCCCGCGCCTTTTCGATGGCGGCGGTCAGGGCGGCGAATTTATTCGGGTCGCGGGTGTAGAGCGCCGGGTCGGCCAGTGCGTCTTCATCGCGGGCGATGGCGGCTTCCAGTTGCTCGATCCGCCCCGGCAGCAGGTCCAGGTCGCGCTGGTCCTTGTAGGTGAGTTTGGCGGAGACGGGCCTGGGCGGCGGTGGCGGGGCGGCTTCCTTCTTCTCCGCCCGCGCGGCGCGGCGCGGATCGCGCTTGGCGATCCAGTCGGCATAGCCGCCGACGATCACATCGACCGTGCCCGTGCCGTCCAGGCCCAGGGTCACGGTGACGGTGCGGTCGAGAAAGTCGCGGTCGTGGCTGACGATCAGGACCGTGCCGTCATAGTCGGCGATCACTTCCTGAAGCAGATCGAGCGTTTCGAGGTCGAGGTCGTTGGTCGGCTCGTCCAGCACGAGGAGGTTGGATTCGCGGGCGAATTCGCGCGCGAACAACAGCCGCGAGCGCTCGCCGCCCGACAGGGTGCCGACCTTCGCCTCGGCAAGGCTGGGATCGAACAAAAAATCCTTGAGATAGCCATGGACATGTTTGCGGACGCCCCGCACGTCGATCCAGTCGCCGCCTTCAGCCAGCACGTCGCGCACGCTCTTGTCGCCCTGCATCAGGCTGCGCTGCTGGTCGATGAAGATCATGTCGAGCGTCTTGGCGAGCGTGACGCTGCCGCTGTCGGGCGCCAGTTCGCCGGTCAGCAGCTTCAGCAGCGTCGATTTGCCCGCGCCATTGCCGCCGACGATGCCGATGCGATCGCCGCGCTGCACGCGCAGGGAAAAATCATGAATGATGGTGCGCCGGTTTTCGTCTGCACCGAAGGACTTGCCGACATGCTCGGCCTTGATGACGCTTTTGGTCTTGCTGTCGTCGCTGGCGACGGCGAGCTTGGCGGTGCCCTGCGGCCCCTGCATCGACGCGCGCTGTTCGCGCATTTCCCACAGCTTGGCGAGGCGGCCGTGGTTGCGCTTGCGCCGCGCGGTGACGCCGCGTTCCAGCCAGTGGGCCTCGATCTTGAGCTTGGCGTCGAGCTTTTCGGCGGCGCGCGCCTCTTCGGCATAGACCGCTTCCATCCATTGCTCGAACCCGCCGAAACCGACTTCGTTGCGGCGCATCTGGCCCCGGTCGAGCCAGAAGGTCTGGCGGGTGAGGCGGGTCAGGAAGGCGCGGTCGTGGCTGATGACGATGAAGGCGCCATTATAGCGCGCCAGCCAGTTTTCCAGCCAGTCGATCGCCGCGATGTCGAGATGGTTGGTCGGCTCGTCCAGCAGCAGCAGGTCCGGTTCGCTGGCGAGCGCGCGGGCGATGGCGGCGCGACGACGCTCGCCCCCGCTCGCCGTCCTGGCTTCGCGGCCGAGGTCGATGCCGAGCTGGTCGGCGATCGCCTCCACCGCATGGGCGGGCGGCGCATATTCGCCGGCCAGCGCGAAATCATGCAGCGTGGCGAAGGGCGTGACGTCGGGATCCTGCTCCAGCGTGATGACGCGGGCGCCGGGCTGGACCGAGCGGATGCCCTCATCCGGTTCGATCTGGCCGCCGATCAGTTTGAGCAAGGTCGTCTTGCCCGCGCCATTGCGTCCGATCAGCGCCAGCCGGTCGCGCTGCCCGACATGGATATCGATGCCGCGGAACAGCCAGTGGGTGCCCTGCGACAGGCCGAGATTTTCAAAGGAGAGGATAGGAGCCGCCATGGCGGTGCAGCTAGGGCCTATCCCGCCACGGAGCAAGGGGGCGGGAACCGCAAAGCTGTCGGACGGCTTTCAACGCTGCACAGCGTCCATTCATCGCATCCGGGCCAAAGACGGGTGCATCGCTTCCAGAGGAGACATATCCATGAAATCCGCCCTCGCCCTGATGGCGCTTGGCGCCGCCGCGCTGCCTGTCGCGGCGCTTGCCCAGACCAGCGTCACCATTGCGGAGACCGCGCCGGTCGTAACGCTCAACGTCACCGAAAGCGTGGAGGCCGCGCCCGATGTCGCGACCGTCGGCACCGGCGTCCAGACCCGCGCGCAGACCGCGCAGGCGGCGATGCAGGACAATGCCGCCAAGACCGAAAAGCTGATCGCCGCGCTCGCCAAGGCGGGGATCGCGAAAAAGGACATCCAGACCAGCGGCATCAACCTGAGCGCGCAATATGACTATAGCAATCGCGACGGCCAGCCCGAAGGGCCGCGCTTCATCGGTTATGAGGCGTCGAACCAGCTGACGGTCAAGCTGCGCGACATCAAGACGGTCGGCGCTTCGCTCGACGCGATGGTCGCGGCCGGGGCGACGAACATCAACGGTCCCAGCTTTTCGATCGACGATCCCGCGCCGATGCTGATGCAGGCGCGCGGAACCGCGCTCAAGAGCGCGCAGCGCCAGGCGGATTTCTACGCGCAGGCGGCGGGCTATCGTTCGGCGCGGCTGGTGTCGATCAGCGAGAGCAACAGCGGTGGCCAGCCGCCCATGCCGATGATGGCGACCGCCCGGTTCAAGGCGGACGCCGCCCCCACCACGCCGGTCGAGCCGGGGCAGGTCAGCGCGTCGGTGACGCTGACCGTGCAATATGCGCTGGAGCGCTAAGCCCTAATCCGCAACGCGCCAGCGCAGGACCGCACGGTCCGTGCTGGCGCCACGCACCAGCCGCGCGTCCACGCCGCGATCGGCGAAGGGCTTGACCAGCGGATCATGCTCGTCGCCGCGCACGGCGAGGTCGATCGGCAGGCCGATGCGCTGGGCCGCCCAGAGCGCCAGATCCAGCGCCTCCGCACTGGCCGGCGCGCCGTCGTCATCCAGCGCGAGTTCGGGCAGCGGCAGCACCGGCGGCTCGATCTCGATCGTCCAGCCCGGCGCCATCGCCGACGCGCGCTGTTCCAGCACCCGATAAGCGGCAAGGCCGGTTTCGGGCAGCGGGCGCGCCCGCACCACCGCCCGCTTGCGCGCGGTATCGACCGTCACCGCGTCGGGATCGACCCCCGCGATCAGCGCCAGCCGGTCGGTCAGGCGATCCACCTGGCCCTGCACCTCGCGCCGGGCGGTCTGGGCCGCGAGCAATTGGGCGTTTTCGGTGTCCGTGCCTTCGCCGACGCGAATCTGTTCGATGTCCAGCGCCACCGGCCGGCCCATCATGTCGCTCAATATCCGGCTGGCGCGCGCGGTCGCGTTGCGTTCGTAGCGACTGGTGAGCACGCTGGCCGTCACCGACAGCGGCTTGGCGTCGAAATCCAGGTCGAGCTGGGAAATGCGCGCGTCATCGGCAAATTCGCGGCGGATGACGTCGCGGGCTTCGCGCGCCGCGTTGGATTCCCAGGCGATCTGGCTGAGCGACAGGCCCAGCGGCACCGCCAGCGCCACGAAGATCGCGCCGATGAACACGGTCTGCATCCAGCTTTGCCGGGGTGAAAGGGCGCGGCCAAAGCCATAGAGCCGCGCCATGATGCCCGCCGCCAGCGCGATCGTCACGAAGTTGGTGAAGAAGAGGAGGAAGGCGCCGCCCGCCACCGTGGCGTTGAGCGTCGCGACACCGAAGCCGACAGTAGCCAGCGGCGGCATCAACGCCGTGGCGATGGCGACGCCCACGATCGTGCCCGCCTTGCCCCGGATCATCGCATAGGCGCCCGCCAGCGCGGAAAAGAGCGCGACCATGAGGTCGAAGAGATTGGGCCGGGTGCGCGCGGCGATTTCGCTCGTCACCGTCTGAAGCGGCGAGAGCAGGACGATGAAGGCGGTGAACAGCACCGCGATCAGCGCGCCCGCCGCCAGCGTGGACATGGTGCGCCGTATCTCGCGCGAATCGACCGTCGCCAGCGCGAAGCCCAGCCCCACGATCGGCCCCATCAGCGGCGAAATGAGCATCGCGCCGATCACCACGGCCGGCGATGACAGCAGCAGGCCGAGCACGGCGATGCCCGCCGACATCAGGATCATGAAGGCGTAGCGCGGGCTCCAGCCATCATCCTCCCGCACCCGTTCAACCACCGCCTGATGGTCGATCTCGCGGATCACATGGCTGCGCCACCAGCGAGGCACGGCCCGCCACAACGGGGGGTCAGCGACGGGTCTCTCTTCTTGCATCGACATGGCGAGAGGGCATAATCGAGCGCAGCGCCGCTTGCCACCCCGCAAACGGCCGATCATTCACCACCTGTTCAATGCCTTGCGCCTATGCCATGCCCATGACGATGAAGTGGAAAAGCCTGATAGCCGGCACGAGCGCCGTGACGGCCGCCGTGCTGTTGGTCCCGGCCGCCGATGCGGGCGGTCGCCGTGACGAGCAGGATGCCGCCCGCCGCGCCATGCTGGACGGGCAGGTCATGCCCTTTTCGATGATCAAGCGCCGCGTCGACGCCGCCGTAGGCGGCGCGACCTATGTCGGCAGCGAGTTCAACCCCTCGTCCAATCGCTATCGCCTGAAATATGTGAAGGACGGCAAGGTCATGTGGGTTGATGCCGACGGCCGGACCGGCGATATTATCGGCATGGCGCGCTGACCCGCGCGCTTCGACCTGTTGCATTTCGACCAGTCAAAACAGAAACGGATATAGCCCCATGCGCCTGCTGATCGTCGAGGATGAACCGAGCCTGGGCCATCAGCTCAGAACCACGCTGGAAGGAGCGGGCTATGCCGTGGACCTGGCCACCGATGGCGAGGACGGCCATTTCCTGGGGTCGACCGAAAGCTATGACGCGGTGGTGCTGGACCTGGGCCTGCCCACGATCGACGGGCTGACCGTCCTCGACCGCTGGCGCAAGGAGGGGCGCGCCTTTCCCGTGCTGGTGCTGACCGCGCGCGACAGCTGGTCGGACAAGGTCGCGGGCCTGGACGCGGGCGCCGACGATTATCTGGCCAAGCCGTTCCAGAGCGAGGAACTGATCGCCCGCCTGCGCGCGCTCATTCGCCGCGCGTCGGGCAATGCGTCGAGCGAGCTGACCGCGGGCGACGTGCGGCTGGACACCCGGTCGGGCAAGGTGACGCTGAAGGGTGATCCGGTGAAGCTGACCGCGCAGGAATATAAGCTTCTGTCCTACCTGCTGCATCACAAGGGCAAGGTGGTGAGCCGCACCGAGTTGATCGAACATATTTACGACCAGGATTTCGACCGCGATTCCAACACGATCGAGGTGTTCGTGACGCGCATCCGCAAGAAGCTGGGCGCCGATGTCATCACCACCATCCGCGGCCTTGGCTACAGCCTGGACGAGCCGGGGCGGTAAAGATGTGACAATCGCATCGCTCCGTTCGGTCAGGGCTGGTCGGGAAGGATTTTCGACGGGCGCTTGTCGACTTCGCTCGAAGCTGCTCGAACCGAACGGTTAATGGTCATGGATATTTCCCAAAGACCTCCCCCCGTCCGCTCCACCGGCTCGATCAGCCGGCGGATGATGGGCATCGCCGCGCTGTGGATCAGCGTGCTGCTGGTCGGCGGCGGGGTGGCGCTGGACCGGGTGTTGACCGACGCGATCACGCGCAATTTCGACGATGGCATGAATTATGTGCTGACGGCGATGATCGCGGCGTCGGAAATCGGCCCGGACGGCGAGGTGCTGTTCAACCGCGAACTGGCCGACCAGCGATTCCTGGAACCCAATAGCGGCCTTTACTACCAGATAAGCGCCACGGGGCATGAGGATTGGCGATCCCGTTCGCTGTGGGACCGGGCGCTCAAGGCGCCGGGCGAACATCATGACCGGCAATTGCATGTCTATGACAGCAAGCAGTTTCCCGGCGAGGATCTGCGCGTCATGGAACGGACGGTCGTGCTGCCCGGATCGGACACGCGCTGGCTGTTCATGGTGGCGCAGGCGCGCGCGGGTCTCGACGCGCAGATCAAGACCCTGCGCTCCACCCTGTTCAAGAGTTTCGCGCTGCTGGCGCTGGGCCTGTTCGTGCTGGCGACGCTCCAGACCATTTACGGCCTGCGCCCGCTGCGCAAGGTGCGGCTGGAGATCGTGCGGATGCGCGGGGGCGAGAAAAGCCGCGTGACCGAGCCCATGCCCGCCGAAGTGTTGCCGATGGTGGAGGAATTGAACGCCCTGCTCGCCCATAATGAGCGGCAGGCGGAGGAAGCGCGCACCCATGCCGGGAACCTGGCCCATGCGCTCAAGACGCCGCTGACCGTCATCATGAACGCCGCGACGGCGCAGGCGCCGGACCTGGGCGATGCGGTGATCCGCGAGGCGACGACGATGCGGCGGCAGGTGGACCATCACCTGGCGCGCGCCCGCGCGGTCGGCCGGCGCGGCGCGGCGCAGAGCCGGGCGGAGGTGTGGACCAGCCTGGAGGCGGTGGAGCGCGCGGTGCAGCGCCTTTATCCCGAAACCCGCGTCGACATGGATGGCGACAAGAGCGCGGCGGTCCGGGTCGAGCGGCAGGATCTGGACGAGATGCTGGGCAACCTGATCGAGAATGCCGCCAAATATGGCGGCGGCAGCGTATTCGCGACGGTCGGCCGCGCGGGGGGCATGGTGGAGATCGCCATCGAGGATGACGGCATGGGCATCCCGGAGGCCGATCGCGTCCGCATCTTCGACCGGGGCGTGCGGCTCGATTCGGGTAAGCCCGGCACCGGCCTCGGCCTCGCCATCGTGCGCGACGTGGCGGAGATTTACCGCGGGACGGTAGCGCTGGAGGAAAGCGAGGATCTGGGCGGACTGCTGGTGCGGTTGCGGTTGCCGGGGGCGTGAGACGGCGTGGATGGGGGATGGACTTGAAAGCGCGCTCCCCCACCGCTGCGCGCCTCCGCCTGAGCGGCCGGAACAGGCTGGCATCGACCATTCTCAGCCGATCAAACCGGCAATTCCGTTTCCTAATTGCGGACATTGGATCAGTGAGCCATCATCGCGTCTATGGAACACGATGAAGTGCATGATCACAGTTCGTTCGCGCAATACGTAACGCAGCTTCGAGCTGAACTTGACGATCCATCCCGGCAATCAGATTGGGAGAATGTCGATTTACGAGAGTTTCTGAGCGCGATGGCTGCTTGGGCAACAGATTGGGATACACCAGCGGACGAAAACCCTTGGCGGCACGCTGCGGGCGTTCTAGCGGCTGCATCGGTTTACGAATAGGGAAGCCGCCTGTCCATTTTCGGACGGGACAGCCGACCGAGCGCCAGCGACCAGTTTCAGAAGCTTAGGTAGTTTTCGCCTCTACCCCGATCCGGTCGTAAAATGCGGCGAAATCAGCTGCGATAACTTCAGCACTGTCACCGCCTGCCACCATGTCGATCACCACGATCGACCACGGCGCAACGCTGCGCGTGTCGAAGGCGAGATACTCGCCGCCGCCGTTACCGCCGAAAATGAGGAACCCCTTTAAGTCGGCTTGACCACAATTTTCGCTGTCAATTGCATCCGCTACAATTTTCGCTGGGTCCAAGCAGAAATTGTAGGGGCTGATAGCCAACGGTCCTTCGCCACCATTACTGAACGCGAGCAGATCAAGATACTGCTCCGGAAGATTGTCGGGGGCGAGTGCGCGCAAGCGGGCCAAGTCCGCTGATGTCGCTCCACCTACCCCGAACCAATTTCGCCCTTCGAGCATTCCTTGCCTTCCTCAAACTCGGCGTATGATTGTCTGTTTACTTATCATCTGCAACGAAAAGCTGACGGTCTCAAATCCACCCCTTATCGTCCTCCCTCGGAAAACCGGCTCCATCGCGCCTGGGCAATCCTATGACTGAGAAATTCACGCCATAGCCCATCTCCACATCCGCCTTGCCATCCCGCTTCGCCGCTGCGAAGCAATAGCAGCGGCGAAGCGTGCGGCAACGCCGGAACGGGATATTCCATGCGGCGCCATCTCTATCTCATCGCCGGCTTTCTTTCGATCGGGCTGGGCGCGATCGGGGCTTTTCTGCCGCTATTGCCCACGGTGCCGTTCATGATCCTGGCCGCCTTCTGCTTTGCCCGGTCCAGCCCCCGGCTGGAGGCGAAGCTGCTGGATCACCAGCATTTCGGGCCGCATATCCGGCGCTGGCGGGACAGCGGGGCGATCAGTCGGCGGGGGAAGAAGGCCGCGCTTGCCGCTTTTGCGTTCAGCGTGGTGCTCGCGCTGTTCTTTTCACCCTGGCCCTGGTTCCTGATCCCGGTCGCCGCCGCACTGATCGGCGGCGGCTGGATCTGGACGCGGCCGGAGGCGTGAACGGTCGGATTGGAATGGCCTATTGCTCGATCAGGTCGAGATAGGCGACGACGTCATTGTCAGTGGCGATGAACAGGCCCTCCTGCATTTCGGCGGGCTGCTGGTCCGCCACGCGCAACGCCTCGCTCAAGGGACCGTAGATCAGGGTGGTCACGCCGCCGTCGTCGCCCAGATGGTAGAGCCGCACGGTGGCGCCATCATAGGTGGTGCGCATGGCGGCGGCTTATCGCGCGTCCGCGCGCCGCGCGCAAGTCAGCGCCGGTCGCTGACCTTCATCGAGGGGGCGAGCATGTTGCGGCCGATCCGCACGGCATCATCGGTGAAATTGGCGACGAAGGTGGAGCCACGTTCCAGCCCCGGCACGAAGCCCGCCTTGTTGCCTTCGATCACCAGGCCCGCGCTGTCATTCTCCCGCCCCTCCGGCGCCACGGTGATGAAGGCGGACCAGTTGTCCTTGTCCTTGCCCTGCACCATTTCGTTGCCCGAAATCGTGCCGGTCGCGCCGTTGGACAGGTCGATCATATAGTTGGTGAGATGGCCGCCGCTGTCGTCGAAACTGTTGCCGGTGATGGTGACGCGGGGCGTGCGGGTTTTCAGATAATGGCCGCCATCACCCTGGTCGAAACGGCTGTTGGTGACGGACAGGCTGGCGAGGCGGCCGATATAGACGCCATGCGCGCAATCAAGGTCGCGATCGCAGCGGCCAAGCTTGCGGAAGGTGGATTTGTCGATGCGGACCTGCCCGCCCGCATAGTCGCCGGTCAAAATGCCTTCCTCGCTATTGCGGAACAGGCTGTCGGTGACGGTCAGATTGCCGCTTTCGAGGCGGATGCCCGCGCCATTGCCGTCGGGCACGCGGATATTCTGGAAGACGAGGCCGTCCACCGCGCTGGACCGGCCGCGCAGGACCAGAGCGCCCTTGCCCTCACACGGCACGCCGTCGAAGATCGCGGTGCCGGGGGTGGCGGCGCGGATGGTGACGTCCCCGCCCTGCTGCACCGCGCATTGGCGATAGGTGCCCGGCGCGACCACCACCGTGCCGCGCCCGTCGCCGATCGCGCGCAGAGCATCGGCCAACATGCCATAGGCGCGGCCCGTCTCC
>NZ_AYOY01000033.1 GCF_000508185.1 Sphingobium sp. C100
TCGGGCACAATATCGTGCCGAGCAGGCGATGGTGCGAGCGGGGCGGTTCTTCGCCCACCGGCGTCAGGATGAAGGCGCCGGTGCCGAGCGTCGCCTTGGCCTCGCCTCGTGTCAGGCATCCTTGCCCGATGGCGGCGGCCTGCTGATCGCCGGCAAGGCCGCGGATCGGAATCGCGCCGCCCAGCAGGTCGGGCCGGGTCGCACCGAAATCCCCGGCATTATCGACAATATCGGGCAGCGCGCGACGGGGCAGGTCGAACAAGGCGCACAGATCGGCATCCCACCCCGCCCCGTCCAGCGCCATCAACTGGGTGCGGCTGGCATTGCTGGCGTCGCTGATGTGCAGGCCGCCGGTCAGATTCCACACCAGCCAGCTTTCCACCGTGCCGAAGGCCAGCGCCTCCCCGGCGGCAGCGAGCGCGGGTTCATGATCGATCAGCCAGCGCATCTTGGTCGCGGAAAAATAGGGGTCGATCACCAGTCCGGTGCGCGCCTGGATCAACGCTTCATGCCCGTCCGCGCGCAACCGATCGCACCGGTCGGCGGTGCGCCGGTCCTGCCACACGATGGCGCGCGCCAGCGGCCGGCCGCTGCGCCGGTCCCACGCCACCACCGTCTCGCGCTGGTTGGTGATGCCGATGGCGGCGATCCTGTCCGCCCCCCCTGCCCGGACGACCATCTCCTGCGCGCAGGCAAGGCTGTGTTCCCAGATCTGGGTCGCGTCCTGCTCGACCCAGCCCGGCCGGGGATAATGTTGCGTCAGTTCGCGCTGCGCCGTGGCGACCCGCACGCCATCGGGCGTGTAGAGCATGGCCCGCGTGGAGGTGGTGCCTTCGTCCAGCACCAATATGTTGCGCCCGGTCATCCCCGTCCCTTCAACCATGCGTCGAGCGCGGCGACCTGGGCTGGACCGAGCCGCAGCCCCAATTTGGTCCGCCGCCAGATAATATCCTCCACGCTGCGCGCCCATTCCCGGTCGATCAGCCAGATGGCCTCCGCCTCTGTAAAGCCGACACCGAAATGGACACCCAGATCGCTTGTGCTGCGCGCATCGCCCAGCCACTCAAGCGCGCATGTGCCATAGGCCCGGCCGATCCGGTCCACCGTCAGCGGGTCGAGGAAGGGATAGTCGCGCGCCAGCCGTTCGAGCAGCGCCGTCAGCGCGGTCGTCGCGAAGTCGCCGCCCGGCAGCGGCGCGTCGGCGGTCCAGTCCCGGCCGTGCATCATCGGGAGATGTGGACGCAGCAGGTCGACCGCTTCGGCGGCGAGGTGGCGATAGGTGGTGATCTTGCCGCCCAGCACATGAAGCACAGGCGCCGCGCCTGCCCCCCCCTGCTCCAGTTCCAGCCGATAGCCGCGCGTCGCTGCTTCCGGCCGCGCCGTTCCGTCATCGATCAGGGGCCGGACGCCGGCATAGGACCAGATGACGTCGGCGGGCGTGATCGGCCGGGCGAAATAGCGATTGGTCGCCGCGCACAGATAGGCGACCTCCTCCGCACTGGGCCGAACCTGATCGAGGGGACCGTCATGATCCTGATCGGTCGTGCCGATCAGGGTGAAGTCGTGGTCATAGGGGATGGCGAAGATGATGCGGCCGTCGGGTAGCTGGAAGAAATAAGCAAAGCCATGGTCGAAGAGGCGCGGCACGACGATATGCGACCCCCGCACCAGCCGCATCCGCCGTTCCACCTGTCCCTGCGCAAGCCCCATCACGGCCAGCACCGAGGGGCCGGCGGCATTGACCAGGGCGCGGGCGCGAAAATGCGGCGTCGCGCCATCGGCCGTGCGCGTGGCGATGGTCCACAGGCCGTCGGCGCGCGTCAGCCCCGTCACCGCTGTTCGGGTCATCACCTGCGCGCCCCGATCCGCCGCATCACGGGCGTTGAGCACGACCAGCCGGGCATCGTCCACCCAGCCGTCCGAATAGCAATAGGCAGTGCCGAAACCGGGCCTGAGCGCCGCGCCCGCGACATGGCGGCGCAGGTCGATCGTCTCGGTCGCGGGCAAGGCCCGTCGCCCGCCGATATGATCGTAGAGGAATAGGCCTAGGCGCAGCATCCAGCGCGGCCGCAACCCCTTGGTCCAGGGCAGGACGAAGCGCATCGGGTGGATGATATGCGGCGCGATTCGCCAGAGTCGCTCCCGCTCCGCCAGCGCCTCGCGCACCAGGGCGAACTCGCCATGTTCCAGATAGCGCAGGCCGCCATGGATCAGCTTGGTCGAGGCCGAGGAAGTGCCCTGCGCCAGGTCGCCCCGCTCCAGCAACAGCACCTGCGCGCCCCGGCCCGCCGCATCACGGGCGATGCCGCAGCCATTCACGCCGCCGCCGATCACGGCCAGATCATGGATGACGGCTTGGCTGTCCTGCATCACGGCACCCCGTGTAGGACGCCCCGGCGGCCAAGGAAAGGCTCATGAAAGTCATGGCGGGAAGCCTCCCGCGCCCTGCCGATTCTCCGACAACAAAATCAGGCGGACGTGTCGGCCACCGGGTCGGTCCCCCGCAACGACGTCGGACGACGGCGACTCAGCGGAGGATAGTCGTCAGGCCTTTTCCAGCGTGCATTGCAGGGGGTGCTGATTCTGCCGGGCGAAGTCCATCACCTGGTTGACCTTCGTTTCCGCGACCTCGTAGCTGAAGATGCCGCACACGCCGACGCCGCGCTGGTGAACGTGCAGCATGACGCGAGTCGCTTCCTCCATGTCCATGCGGAAAAATTGCTGGAGGACGTGGACGACGAATTCCATCGGCGTGTAATCGTCGTTCAGCATCAGCACTTTGTAGAGCGACGGCTTCTTGGTGCGCGTACGGGTGCGCGTGGCGATGCCGACATTGGGCCCAGGCCCGTCGCCTTGATCGTCCTGGTCCCGGCCCGCCATGTTCACGGACCATGATGCGGTGGTGAGACTGTTCATGATAGGAGAGGATATGGCGATTTGACTGTCCATGGCAAGGGGGAGAGGCAAGCATTTGCCGCACCTGCGCTCCATTCCCAACGCAAAGGGCGCCTCCTCCCGCATGGGAGAAGGCGCCCCGCATTGTCTGAGACAGATGTCGCCGATCAGGCGGCCAGCGTCTTCACCTTGTCGGTGACCAGGGTCACGCGCGCGGTCAGCGGCTGGGCGACGTCGCCGGCCAGCTTCATCATGGCTTCGCTGTTCTTGGCGGCTTCCTTGGTGAATTCGTCGAAGCTGGTCGACAGCAGCTGGCTTTGCAGCTGGAAGAATTCGGTCGGCGTCTTGACGGTCGCGAAGGTCTTGAAAGAGGCAGTCGCCTTTTCGAAGTTCTTGCGCGTGAAGTCGACGGCTTCCTGGCCCATCACTTCCATGCCCTTGGCGGCGATCTTGCCGGATTCCACGAAGGCTTCGACATTGCCCTTGGCGATATCGCTCATTTCCTCGATCGCCTTGGTCGACTTTTCGACCTGGGATTTGGCCTTCTCGTTGAAATCGGAATAGGCGGTTTCGAACTTGGCCTTGGTTTCCTCGGCGAACTTCTTTCCGGTTTCCATAACGTCGTTCATGATCTTTGTTCCTTCTGTGGCGGGCAGCGGCTGGGTCGCAATAGGATCGGCCTTTTCGGTCAGGCTCTCTGTGATTTCGGGTTTCGGCTCAGGCGTAACCGGTTCCTCGACCGGGGCGGCGGCGGGCGTTTCCACAACCGGCTCCGGTTCGGGGGCGGATTGCGGGTTCGTGTCGATCGGCTTGACATCCGCAGCCTGCGGATTGGTCTCGATCGGCTTGACGCTCGATGCAGCCGCCTTCCGGGGCGCCGGCTTCTTCTTTTCGGGCTCGCCCCCGATCGCCGCTTCGGCCGCCTTCAGCGCCTCGCTCGCCGACAATGTCGTGGAACCGGCTTTGCCGCGCGGGGTATTCCTCGGGGTCTTCGGGGTTTCGGCCATGACCATCCTCCGTTTGTTGCAGTGCACAATATAGATTCGCCTGCCGGAATGCAAGGACTATTGTGCAGTGCAACAAAAGTGCCATGGACGCTTCGCCGCGCTGATGGCGCGGCTCACCGCAGAGCTGTTAGGCCCGAATATCAGCGCGCCTTCACATAGCGTCCAGGCGCATCCTCGATCGCCTTGCGCTTGCCCTTCCCCGGCACGCGCGCGCCCTTCACCGAAACGGTGCGCGAATCGAGCGCCTCGATCCAGGCGCGCCAATCGGGCCACCAGCTGCCCTTGGTCTCCTGCGCCTGGGCGAGGAAGGCGTCGAGCGTCGCCTGCGCTTCGTCACAGGCCCAATATTGATATTTCATCGCAGCCGGCGGATTGATGACCCCGGCGATATGCCCGGACCCCGCCAGCAGGAAACGGACCGGCCCGGAAAAATGCTCGGTCAGCTTCCAGACGCTTTCCAGCGGCGCGATATGGTCTTCCTTGCCAGCCTGGACATAGGCTGGCGTCGTGACCCTGCTGAGGTCGATCGGCGTGCCCGCGACGCTGATCGATCCGGGCACGACCAGCAGATTGTCGCGGTAGAGCTGGGTCAGATAATCCCTGTGCCAGCGCGCCGGCAGGTTGGTGGTGTCGCCATTCCAGTAAAGCAGGTCGAAGGGCGGATAATCCATGCCCAGCAGATAATTGTTGACGACATAGTTCCAGATCAGGTCGCGACCGCGCAGCAGGTTGAAGGTCGCAGCCATGTAGCGACCGTCGAGGAAGCCCGGCGCCGACAGCTGCTCCACCAGCTTCATCTGTTCGTCGTCCACGAACAGGCTGAGGTCTCCGGCCTGGCTGAAATCGACCTGCGCCGTAAAGAAGGTCGCGCTCGCCACCTTGTCCGCTTCGCCCCGCGCGGCGAGCAGCGCCAGCGTGGCGGCCAGCGTCGTGCCCGCGACGCAATAGCCGATCGCATGAACGCCCTTCACCTTGAGCAGGTCGCGCACCGTGTCGATCGCATCGATCTGGCCGTCGAGAATATAATCGTCCCAGACCAGATCCTTCATCGATGCGTCGGCGGACTTCCAGGAGACCAGGAACACGCTGAGCCCCTGATCGACGGCCCATTTGACGAAGCTTTTTTCGGGCGAGAGATCGAGAATGTAGAAGCGGTTGATCCAGGGCGGAAAGATGATGAGCGGCGTTTCCAGCACCGTGTCGGTCGTCGGCGCATAATGGATCAGCTGATAGAGCGGCGTTTCATGGATGACCTTGCCCGGCGTGGCGGCGATGTTGCGCCCCAGTTCGAACTTGGTGCCGTCCGTATGGGTCAGTTGCCCCTTCTCCAGGTCGGCCAGCATATGTTTGAGGCCGTTGACCAGATTTTCGCCGCCGCTCTCGATCGTTTTCTGCACCACCTGCGGATTGGTGAAGGCGAAATTGCTGGGGGCGATCGCGTCGAGCAGGCCGGTGGTGGCGAAGCGCAGCTTGGCCTTCTGCTTGGGATCGACGCCATCGACCGCGTCGGCCATCTGCATCATATAGTCGGACAGCAACAGATAGCTTTGCCGGATGAGGTCGTAGAAAGGATGTTCGGTCCAGGCCGGATCGGCAAAGCGCCGGTCCTTGCGCGCGGTGGGGCCGCTCGCAGGGGCAGGATCGGGGCGGTCGCGCAGCAGGCCGCCCGAATTGAGGAAGCGTTGCCAGAGCGCCAGCCCTTCGTCGGCAAAACCGGTCTGGATGCGCGCAATGGTCGTCGGATCGAAGGGCAGCGGCTGGCCGCTCGATCCGGCCGCCTGCTCCAGCAATAATTGCTGGGCGCGGCCGATCACCTGCGTCCATTGCTGCATCTCTTCCAGGGTCGGCAGACGAGGTTCCATGACATCGCTTTTTTCCATGGCCACCATCCTCTTCCTGGCATCACGCGCGTCGCGGCTTTCGCTGGCATGTCGTCATCCGGCCAGTTATAGCCCGATTATGACATGCTAGCGGCGCGTCACGCACTATTCCCTACCGAGAGCTTTCAGGAAAGCCCCAATAATGTCCGAAGAATTCTACCGCATGAAGCGCCTGCCACCCTATGTCATCGCGGAAGTGAACGCGATGCGGGCGGCCGCGCGCGCTGCGGGAGAGGATATTATCGACCTTGGCATGGGCAATCCCGACCTGCCGCCGCCCGACCATGTGATCGAAAAACTGATCGAGGTGGCGCGCAAGCCCAGCGCGCACGGCTATTCCCAGTCCAAGGGCATTCCCGGCCTGCGCCGCGCCCAGGCCAATTATTATGCACGCCGTTTCGGCGTCGAGATCGACCCGGAGAGCGAAGTGGTCGTGACCATGGGATCGAAGGAAGGGCTGGCCAGCCTGGCCACCGCGATCACCGAACCGGGCGACGTGGTGCTGGCGCCCAATCCCAGCTACCCGATCCACACCTTCGGCTTCATCATCGCCGGCGCGACGATCAGGTCGGTGCCGACCACGCCGGACGAAAATTATTTCCGCTCGCTCGACCGCGCCATGGCCTTCACCGTGCCGCGCCCGTCGATCCTGGTGGTCAACTATCCGTCCAACCCGACGGCCGAGACGGTCGACCTCGCCTTTTACGAACGGCTGGTCGCCTGGGCGAAGGAGAATAAGGTCTGGGTGCTGAGCGACCTCGCTTATTCCGAGCTTTATTATGACGGCCATCCGACCCCGTCCATTTTGCAGGTGCCCGGCGCCATGGACGTGGCGATCGAGTTCACGTCGCTATCCAAGACATACAGCATGGCGGGCTGGCGCATGGGTTTCGCGGTGGGCAATAAAAAGCTGATCGCGGCGATGACGCGGGTGAAATCCTATCTGGACTATGGCGCCTTCACGCCGATCCAGGCGGCCGCCTGCGCCGCGCTCAACGGCCCGCAGGAGATTGTCGAGAAGAACCGCCAGCTTTACCACAAGCGCCGCGACGTGCTGGTGGAAAGCTTTGGCCGCGCGGGCTGGGAAATCCCGCCGGCGCGCGCGTCGATGTTCTGCTGGGCGCCGCTGCCCCCCGCGCTCAAGGAAATGGGCAGCCTGGAATTTTCCAAGCAGTTGCTGACCCATGCCAAGGTCGCGGTCGCGCCGGGCGTGGGCTATGGCGAGGATGGCGAGGGCTATGTCCGTATCGCCATGGTCGAAAATGAGCAGCGATTGCGGCAGGCGGCGCGCAACGTGAAGAAATATCTCCAGTCGATGGGCATCAACACGCCCGCCAAGGGCGTCGCCTGAGCGCGGTCGGGATGGATGCGATGAGCGGCATCATTGCCCTGCCCCAGGTCAGCCATGTGGCGCAGACTATTCAGCTTGCGGTCGCGCCGGTGTTCATGCTGGCGGGCCTGGGCGCCTTCCTCAACGTCTGCGCCGGGCGGCTTGCGCGGGTCATCGACCGCGCGCGCAAGATCGAACAGGGGGTGCTGGCGTCGCGCGGGCGCGAGCATGATCGGCTGGTCGCGGAAATCCGCGTGCTCGACAAACGGATGAGCGTGGTGAATGGCGCGATCTTCCTGTCGGTCGCGTCGGGCTGCGCCATCTGCCTGGTCGTCGTGCTGCTGTTCGCGGCCGAACTGTTCGACGCCCATCTGGGCACGGCGATCGCGGTGATCTTCATCCTGGCCATGCTGCTCCAGACCGCCGCCTTCGCCACCTTCATCCAGGAAATCCGGCTCGCGTCGCGCACCATCCACATCCGCAACGAGGTGCTGTATCATCAGGCGGAAGAGGAAGGCGCGGACGCGTGACGAAGTTCACCGTCAACGACCGTCCGGTGCAATATCGCATGGACCCGGACACGCCCCTGCTGTGGGCGCTGCGCGATGCGTCCAACCTCACTGGCACCAAATATGGCTGTGGCACTGGCGACTGCGGCGCCTGCACCGTCGATATTGACGGGGAAGCGGTGCGGTCCTGCCAGGTGAGCATCGCCCATGCCGAGGGGCGTTTCGTCACGACGATCGAAGCGCTATCGCCCGATCGCGGCCATCCGGTGCAACAGGCGTTCGCGGCGGACAATGTGTCGCAATGCGGTTACTGCATCCCCGGCATGATCATGGCGGCGTCCGTGCTGCTGCGCCGGAACAACGATCCGTCGGACGAAGACATCGACGCGGCCATCACCAATATCTGCCGCTGCGGCATCTATCCCCGGCTGCGCGGTGCGATCAGGCGCGCGGGCCGGATCATGCGGGGCGATGAGCAGGTCGCCGCCGCCCCGCCACCGGGCATCACGCCGGAGGAAGCGGCCAGGGCCGTGCCCGCGCTCGGCCGGCCGGCGACCGGGGGCGGCAAAGGCGCGGACTGACCCGCCCGCCGCGCTCCACCTGCCACCTCAGCCGAAGCGATAGCCCGACACGGTCCAGCCCAGGACGTTGCTGCGATGATCGCAAGTGGCGGGCGCATCGCCGCCCGCGCCCAGCGCCACCATCAAGGGCAGCAGATGCTCCTCGCGCGGATGGGCGAAGCGCGCCTGCGACAAGCCCTCCCATGCCGCGACGCGCCTGGCCCGGCTATCCGCGTCGGGATCGGTCACGGCCGCGGTCAGCGCATAGTCCCAGGCGGTCGACGGTGCGAACGCCTGCGGCCCGCGAACGCGCAGATTGTGGAAGCTCATGCCCGATCCGACGATCAACACGCCTTCGTCGCGCAACGGCGCCAGGGCGCGGCCGGCGGCGATATGGGCGGCGGAATCCAGATCATGGCGCAGCGACATTTGCGCCAGCGGAATATCGGCATCGGGCAGCGCCACCTTCATCGGCACGAAGACGCCATGATCCCACCCGCGCGCCTCTTCCTCCGCCGTGGCGAAGCCCGCCTCTTGCAGCAGGGACGCGGCGCGCCGCGCCACTGCCGGCGCACCGGGCGCATCCCAGCGCAGGGCATAGGTGTGGGGCGGAAAGCCATGATAATCGAACAGCAGCGACGGCCGGTCGCCGACATGGACCGTGAACGCCGCCTCTTCCCAATGGCCGGACACCAGCAGGATGGCGCGAGGCCGTTCGTCCAGGCCAGCGATCAGGCCCGCAAGATAGGCCTGCATCGGATGCCACATCGGGTCGCTGTGCGGGCGGTCGGGATCGGCGGGGTCCATGAAGAAACAAGGCCCCCCGCCATGGGGTATGAAAAAGGTCGGCATCGTCATGGCCGTAAACATCGGAGCAGCCCGCCGCCGCCGCAACAGGCGATCAGGAAACCAATTGTTTCTTGTTATCCCTCAGCCTGGCGCGCCGATCACCGGCATCAGCGCCTGGGCCAGGGTCGGCCCCGAATAGGGTTTCTTCACCAGCGTCACCCGTTCGAAACGCGCAGGCAGTTCCAGCCCGTCGCCATAGCCGGTGGCGAACAGGAAGGGGATGCCCCGCGCCGCCAGCATGTCCGCGACCGGCAGGCTGGTTTCATGACCCAGGTTGAAATCGAGCACGGCGACATCGACCGCGCCCAGCGCAAGCGCTTCCCGCGCGCGGCCGACGCTGGCGGCGGTGATCACGTCCGCGCCCAGGTCGCGCAGCGCATCCTCCCCATCCATCGCGATAATCATATTATCTTCGACCAGCAGGACATTGCGCCCCTTGAGCAGTTCGGGCGTCGGGGCGGTCAATGGCCGCACCCGCTCGGCGCTCGTTATCTGCGGCAGGACGGAGACCACATGACGCGACGGGATGCAGAAATGCGCCTCAATGCCGGCAAGCCGGTAATGGATTTCCGCATGGCCATCCAGATCATAGGGGATCGACCGTTCGATCACGGTCGAGCCAAAGCCGCGCCGCGTCGGCGCCACGACCGGCGGGCC
>NZ_AYOY01000034.1 GCF_000508185.1 Sphingobium sp. C100
CGCGCTCCATCCGTCCCGGACCCGGCCGCGTCACCCGCTGCACCCCGGCCTGGAAATCGCGCGCGGCATCATGATAGCGCAGGCTCAGCGCCACCGGCACGCCATCCGCCGCGCCGTCCGCGCTCTCGGCCGGGTCGATCGCCCGGCCATTGACCCGCCCCGCCAGCGCTTCCGGCGCGATCATCGACCCGGCGACGACGCCCGCCTCGCTCAGGGTCAGGCCGTCCTCATCGGATCGCAGCGCCAGCCCGTGCGCCTCCACCAGCGGCGTGATCGCCTCACGCACATCGGCGCCGCCCGCCGCGAAGCCATCGACCCACGCCCCCTCCGCGCCCGTCAGCCGCCCGGCGCTCAACGCGGCGGCGATCGCGCCCAGCGCCACCGGCCCTTCATCCGCTTCCACCTCGAACGTGAGTGAAGGGATGCGATTGCCATAATCGGCGAGCGCCAGATCCTCGAACACGACATAGGCGATGCCCCGGTTGGCCGGCGTCGCCCCGATCCCCTGCGCCGACGCGATCAGCGGATCGGCGTCCTGCGCCTCGTCACCGGGATAGACCCGAAAGCCCGACAGCTCGGTCTTGAAGTCGCCCGCCGCCCCGCGCAGCAGATTGCCGTCGGCCCAGATCCGTTTCACCCGCCGGATCGGCCGCGACGACAGCGCCACCGCCAGGCTCGCCGCATAGCTGTAGCTGGTGACGCTCGGCCGCCCCTTGCCGCCGCCGCTCCTGCTCGATATTTCCTTGAGGTCCGTCGCCCAGATTACCGTGCCCGCGACCCGCATCGTGCCGAATATGCTGGGCAGCTGCGTGCCATAGCTCGACGTCTGGAGTTGCAGGTCGGACAGGCGCGCGCCCTCCCGTCCCTTCGGCTTGAACAATATCTCATTGTCGATGACATTGCCGATCAGGCCGCCGATCGCGCCGCCGATCGGCCCGCCCAGCACCGTGCCCACCGCCGTCAGCACTATCGTCGCCATATAATCCTCCTATGCGCCCCGCCACCAGCCGATGACCGGCCAGGGCGAAGGCCCCGGCGTCTCGACCACGCGCCCAAGCCCGGCATGGGCGTGGACGAAGCCATCGCCCGTTCCGATCATCAGATGCAGTTGCAACGGCCCCGGTCGCACCAGCGCCAGATCGCCCGCGCCGCCACCCGTTCCGCCGGCCGTTTCGTCGACGACCGGCCGCATCCCCGCCGCCCGCAACCCTGTTTCGGCCCGCGCCACGTCGCCGCTGCGCAGGCCATAGGCGCAGGGCGCTTCGCACCCCAGCGCCAGCGCCGCCACTCCGACGCAATCCAGCCCGCCCATGCCGCGCCCGTGCAGCCGGAACGGCACGCCGACCAGGGCCCGCGCCGCCGCGACGATCTCCGCCGCCCGCTCCGCGCCGCTCATGCGCCGGGATAGCGGGTCAAAAGGTCCATGCCCGGCAGGAACGGCTCGCCCCGGAAATTGGCGATATTGCCGAACCGGCCCGAACAGGTCGCCGCCTGCCGGTCGCATCCCTCGCTCAGCAACGCCAGTGTCCCCGGCGTCACGGCAAAGGCCGGCGGGTCGGCCAGCGTCAGCCCCGCCGCCTCATGGTCCACCACCGCCTGCGTCAGCCCGACATTCGCCCCCGTCATCCATCGCAGCGTCCCGAAAGCATAGACGCCCGCCGTCAATCCTCCCGCCCCCAGCCCGCCGATCGCCAGTTCAGCGCCCTCCGCGCCATGCACCGCCACCACCCGCCGCCGCCCGGCCATGTCCACCCGGCACGCCCGGTCGCCCAGCCGCGCGCGGCAGTCGGGCGCGGTAGAGGGCGCCGCCGGCTCGCCCAGCACCGCCGCCGCCCCGATCCTCTCGGCGGTCGCCCAGCCGCGCGCGGCAGTCGGGCGCGGTAGAGGGCGCCGCCGGCTCGCCCAGCACCGCCGCCGCGCCGATCATCTCGGCGGAAAAGGCCGCCCCCTTGCGCGACACCGCGCCGATCTCGCCCCGCGCCAGCAGCAGCCACAGCGCGCCCGGCGCCTCCCATTGGGTCAGCCGCACTTCCAGTTCCGCCCCGTCCCAGCGCCCGGCCATCAGGTCCGCCGCGCTGATCGCGTCGCTGCTGATCGCACCCGCCACATCGCTATCCTCTCCCTCCAGCGTGATGCCGCTGCGCACCGCCGACGGCGTCATGCCCGGCGCGGCGCGATAGAGCAGGCCGCCAATCTCCAGGTCGCGATCATGGCTGCAAAGGCCGATCGTCACCCCGTCCCGCCGCGCGATCCGCCAGCAAAAGGCGTGGGTGCACAGCGTCGCGTCCAGCATCTCCGCCGCGCTCATTCGCGTATCTCCACCAAGGGCACCGACACCGCCTCACCCGCGGCGAAGGTCGCCCGGTTGATCTCCAGCCGGTCCTCGGCAAAGCGCACCGGCACGTCGAAACGATAGCCCGCGCTCAGCACCACCCCTTCGGCCGGCGCGCTGTCGAACGCGATGACGCCCTGCCCGCCATGGCTCCATCCCGTGCTCAGCTCGACGCCATCGGCGGCCACGCGGATGCTGCCCGCCACCGGCCGGGTGATCCGCCGCGCCTGTGCGTCCGCCCCCGCGCCATAATAGCGCATCAACGGGAACTGCGCCGTCACACCGTCCCCCACGCCCAGCCGCTGGTCCATCGGCCCCGGCGCCGCCCCCGGCGCGCCGCTGCGATCGTCATAGGGGTCAGTGAAGCGAAATCCCCGCGCCGCGCCTCGCCGCGCGCGGAAAAAGGCGATCAGCGCCATGATGTCGGCTTCGGACCGTATGCCCGGCCCGGCATCGTAGGACAGGCGCGCATCGGCCCAGTCGCTGCTGCGCCGCTCATGCCCCGCCGGGCTTTCGACGATCTGGGTGGAAAAGGCCGGGCTGAGGCTCGCCTCCCGCCCGATTGCGATCGGAAACAGCACATCGTCAAAGGCTTGCACTTCATCCTCCCCATCCATGCTGAAACAGGTAAAGCCATCGCGGCATATTTGCGGCAGCGCCCAGAGGAAGGTCGCCGCCGTCCCGCGCGCCACCGACGCCCGCGCCGCCGCCGCGATCTCCCGCCACTGCGCCGCCTGGCCCGGCAACAGCACGAAGCCCGCAAAATAATGCTGTTCGTCGACCGGATAACCCAGCCGCGCCGTCGCCAGCTCAACGCCGCGCGCCGTCAGCAACGGCCGCCCCTCCGTCACCCAGTCATAATCCTCCAGTTGCAGCACGTCGAAGGCGGGCGCGGCCCATCCGACCGGCATGTTCGCCCGTTTCGCCTCCGGCGCGCGCGGATCGAGGATCGTGGGCAGATAGGCCAGCAAATGCGTCACCGCTTCCGGCGCAACCGCCTTCACCGCCGCGCACAAGGCCGCCGTCGACGCCGCCAGCACCGCCCCCGCCGCATCCAGCAACGCGCATTGCGCCGCGTCCAGTTCGCCCCGGACGCTCGGAATCGACACCGGCGCGCCCCCCGTATACCCGGCCAGCACATCGCGCGCCGCATCGTCATACAGGCAGATGCGGCCGTCCTCCGGCATCACCCACCACCATGGCTCTCCGACCTGGAACAGGATGGCCAGGCCCGCCTCCAAAGCGATGGAAACAAACGCCCCCGCCACCGCCTGCACATAGGCCATCGCCCCGCCATGCGCGGGCGACAACAGGGTGGAGGGCGGCGTCCATCCGGTCAGCGCCGGATCGCCATTTTCCGCCCGCTGCTTCCAGTCGTTCCAGCAATGTGCGTCGAACAATTCATAGGATAGGGACCAGATCAGGCCGAAGCCCGACGCCTTGGCCCGCATCGCAAAGTCCCGGTGCCACGCGGCACAGGGCGCGTTCAGCACCCCGCCCGCCAGGCTGACATACAGCCCCGCGCCAGATCGTTCGAGCCGGAAATAATGGCTCATCCCGACATAATGGTTGATCGCCCCGCGATAGCCCAGCGCATGGATCGCCGCGACCACCCGTTCGGGCGTCTGGTTGAAACAATCATCATAGCCGGTCGCCATCGACAGCCCATGTTCGGGCAGCATCACGTCCCCCACCGCCAGCACCGACCCCGCCCCGTCGCAACGCATGGCGCTCAGCTCCGCCCAGCCCTCCTGCGCCCCGGCGAACGGCGTGTCCCCTTCGTCATAATCGGGCGGCACCAGCGAAATGAACATCCGGTCGATGTCGCCCGCCCACACCGGGTCGGCGTCGGTCGGCAGGTCATAGCCGCCCACCAGCGCGGAAAAATCCAGCGTGACCACGGCATCTTCCGGCCCGCCGCTCGCATGGTTCCACAACCGCACATACCAGGCGCGCGGATGGCCCGCCGCGTCCCGCCCCTCGATCGTCAGCGTCGGCCCATGCGTCTCGTCCAGCCGGCGCACGCCGCCGCTGCGCCAGCGGAAGGACAGGGTGCAATCGCGAAAGTCCCTGCTCGTTTCATAGGACAGCAGGGCATGGCTCCACTGGTCCTGCGCCTCCCAGATCAGCCCCGCCAGGTCGCCCGACCCGTAAAAGACCGCGTCGACCCGCAGCGCGTCGGGCGCGGTGGTGACGACGCTCGCCATCATCGGCCGGGGGAAATTCACCGTCCAGTGCGTGGGCGCGAAGCGCTTGATGAAGCGACTGTCCTGCCCCCGGCGCTTGTCCGCCAGCCAATAGCCGATCCCGCTCATCGCTCGATCGCTCCCGCGTCCGTTGACCGCGATGCTCACCCGCACGTCGCGCGCGCCGCCGCCCGACAGGCCGCCATTCGCGACCACTTGCCCGCTCGTGGTCGGCACGAACATTTCCGGCCCCCGCTCGCCGACCATATAGGCCCGTCCCGGCGCCACCGGCCCGCCGGTCGCCCGCCCCGGCAGCCCCAGCGCCGACGACAGCAGCGACGCGCCCAGCGTCGCCAGCCCGTTGCCGCCACCCGACCCGCCGACCGCCGATCGCAACGCGCCCGCCGCAATGGCGTCCATCGCGCCCAGCGCCACCCGCTTCAGATCCTCAAAGCCGAACTTGCCGGTCCGCACCGCGCGCAGCAGCCCCTGCTCGATCCGCAGCCCCGCCCGCTCCGCGCCCGCCGCCAGCGGCCCTTCCATCCCCGTGCGCATGGCCTCCACATCGCGCGCCAGCCCCTGCGTATCGGCCCGCACCCGCACCACCAACGTCTCGATTTCCTCGTCCATCCCCCACCTCCTGGCAATCATGTCCTCGTCGTTCCCGCGAAGGCGGGAACCCATCTCGCGGGCTTTCCCCGGATCGATGCGTGGGAGATGGACTCCCCCCTGCGGGAAAATGACGATGCCGAATGTGCGACGTTATTTCCCGTGATTTCCGGGTCGCCCGATGATCCCATCTGGCTCGACGTCAGACTAATCCGGCATCGCCCCCATCATCCGCGCCAGCGCCGCCGCATCGACGCCGCCCGCGCCCTCGGCCTCTTCCCCCCGCGCCGCGCGCAGCACGCTCGCCAGTTCCGCCGGGGTCGCGCGCCAGAACTCGTCGGGCCGCCACCCCAGCAGCCACCCGGCCACCCCCGCCAGCCGCCCGGCCGCGTCGGCGAAGCGCGTCATTTTCCCGCCAATATCTGTTGCAGCACGGTGCGCAGCACCGGCGTCACCTTCGCCAGCCCCACCGCCAGCACCGCCTCGCCCAGCGCCTCGCGGCTCAACGCCTCGCGATCCACCAGGCAATGCCAGAACAGCGCCACCAGATCGGCGAGCGACAGCTTCCCGTCGACCGCCCGCTCGACCAGGTCGAACAGCGGCCCCAGCTCCTGCTCCGCCGCCACCAGCGCGGCGAAACTCGGCCGCAGCGCCAATGTCTCGCCGCCGACCTCCAGCGCCGCCTCGCCCCGCTGCGGGTTCGCATCGGGATGATGGGCCGCGCTCACAGGCTCACCACCGCGCCGGAGCTTTCCAGGCTCAGCGCATAATTGCGCTCGCCATTATAGTCGCCGGCATAGTCCAGCCGCGTCACCAGGAACCGCCCGCGCATCCGCTCCCCGCTCTCGAAGCTCAGCTCATAATCCTCGATCGTGCCGGCCAGCGCATGGTTGCGGATGCGTATTTCCGCGTCCGACCCGGTGAACAGCCCGGCCGCCGACACGCTGACCGACCGCACCCCCGCGCCCGACAGCAATTCGCGCCAGCCGCCCGAATCCTTGCTGGTGATGTTCACCGCCTCGCCATTTACGGATAATTGCGTGGTGCGCATTCCAGCGACCGTGGCGTAGGTTGCGGGCATGTTGCCGTCCCCCACCTTCAACAGAAACGCACTTCCCTTTTCGACGCCCATGGCGCATTCTCCCAACATGCGAAACCGACGCCGCAAGCACCCTGCTTGGGCTTCGGGAAATCGCGGAAAAACAAGAGACTCGGACGGCCACTGGCCAACCGATCGCAGCGTGAACCAATAGGTTTATGGAGAGGTTCTGATGTTTGTTGCTGCTTCGCTCATGATGATGCTCGCCACCACCCCCTCGGCCGACGCCGTCGGCATGGGGCGCAAGGATTTTTCAAAATGCCTGGGCGCCCAGACGCAGCCCTCGCTCGACAAGAAATTGCCGCTCGGCGAATTCCAGTCCGCGCTCAAGCGCACCTGCGCCGACAAGGAAGCCGCCTTCCGCGCGGCGATCATCGCCCAGGACAAGGCTGACGGCATGTCCGACAAGGACGCCCAGGCGGACGCCGACGACCAGATCGCCGAATATGTCGACAAGATCACCAGCGAATATGAGGAAAGCAGCCGCCCGCGCTGACCGGCCGCAACAGCCCTCCCGACGCCACCCCCTCGACCGTCACCCCCTCAACCGTCACCCCGGCGAAGGCCCCGGTCTCAGGCGATGGCGGGACAGCGCGTCACGCCGAAAAATGCAGCGGCAATCGCGCAGAGGCGGACCATCTTCCTCCCCTCCCTGTCAGGGAGGGGCCGGGGGTAGGTCGCCGCCTCAGCGGCGCTCTGCCAACGACAGACACGAAAAACGCGCTCCGCCTCCCCCCTTGAAAGGGCCGGACTCGTCTTGTTTCGGCCAGAAACGAACCGTTGAGCACGCTGCAAAGTCGCTTGAACGCGCCCACCCCGCTACGTCACCCCAGCGAAGGCTGGGGTCTCCGGCAACCCGCGATGACGCTGGAAAGCTGCCACCCTCGCCGCCCCACGCCTCCGCCCGAGATGCCAGCCTGCGCTGGCATGACGCCGGGAATATGGAGTGGCCGATAGCGGCCGAACCGGACATAGAAGTTCAGCTTCGTTTGCAGCTGCGATTGGCCGATAGGGGACAGACCGTTTTCCGCGTCTCCGCCCGGATAGCAGCCATTGGCCCAAGCCGCCCGTGCAACAAAATGGGCATTTTGTTGCACGGGCAATTATTTATTATCAGTAACTTAAATAGGACCATACCGTCTGGTCAAATTTGCCTAACTGCCCTGTTCATAGTCAATCGATTTGCAGATAAGGTGGGGTTATGAATAAATCGAAACAGGCAGAACTCACGATAGATGACATAGCCAAGCGTCGTGTCCCCTGCTTAATCGCCTATCTGAATCCGTTTCGCATGGTCGAAGCTGAAACTCTAACATCTTGGGATGCGACGATCACTCAAATCAATGAGCACTCATGGGACTACGCCGCTCTTCATGAAATGGTGGGCGGGCTCGATGTAGGGCTCGTTGCTCCTTACCATCTTGTGGTTGCGCGAGACGGCGCATTGGCGCTTCCCCCGATAGAAGGGCTCAGGTCCGATCAAAATGCGGTTGAGTTTTTCAACCGATGCTTAGCCGCGCTGCTCATTGGAGGAATCTACTGCGAGGCGATTACTCCCGATGGTCTCGACCTAGGATCAATTATCGACTGGAAATATGTTCGAAGCCATAGATATGGGTTTGCGGCACCAAATCGTTTTCATGAGCAAATTAGGTATGGCAAGGCAAGCGCAATAGAAGCGATCGCACTTTACCGCCCACGAACCGTTGCTTTTGACGCTCTCCAAAGCGCTATGGCAACCGGGCTTGAGGTTCTAAATTTGATACCGGCGTTGCGAGGCGAATATCTATTAAAGGGCACCACAGGAGTGGCTCGCCGAGATTGGGGCGCCGCGCTGGCAAATCTTTGGATTGCCGTGGAGCAGTTAGTTTCGGAAATTTGGACACGCGAGGTTGTGAAGCCTACACTCGCAGACGATCCAAGTAAGGCACGTAGAAATCAACTGGCGGATACCCGCACTTGGACGGTGTCAGCTCGTCTTGAGCTTCTATCTCAGAAAAAGATGCTGCCTGCCGATACGTTCACGGCTTTGAGTAAGGCCAGAAAGGCTCGCAACGACCTTTCGCACGAGGGTAAACATCCTTCAGAAAAAGATGCATATTCAGCGTATGAGGGTGTTTGTGGCCTTCTCACAGTTGCCCTCGGCGGGAAACGTCCGGCACTCTTCGATCTCGATCTTACCAACCATTCTCTGTCTGATCCGTTCGCTCCGGCTAAGTCATTGGCAGGCGAGCCAGAATTTTGGATGGAAATTCCTAAGTTACCGGGGGAGCTCGAACTGGAGAGAGCCGAGGCGAAACTTCGGACCACCAGACGAGAATAGGCGCGCCGCTTATGCGGCGTACGGCGAATTTTCACGCAATCCTATAGGAAATCTTTCCCAAGTAAAACATTGTAAATCAGTTACTTAGGTGATTCACGCGGTGGAGAATTTCAGGCCGTTCCCGCCCCCCCCGTCGAAACGGTCCAGCTCGAAAATTTATTCATGAAACCCTATTGCCCAAATTGTTGCATGAACGGCAGGTAGCATAGCCCCCTTCCATTTTGGGCGTGTGAAGGAGTTACGCGGAGCGTCCAAAAGTGGCGCAATGCGGATATCAAGCACGGTAAAAATCGATGTCCGCTACCCACCCCCTCCCGTCATCCCCCCTCCCGCACCGCCCTTAGCCGATAATCCATCACCGCCCGCCAGCCAGCGGCCCCGCCGCCCCGCGCCACGCGCGACCGCGACAGTCGCGCGCTCACGATGCGCCAGCCGTCCTGCGCCTGCGCCGCGCCGATCGCCGGATCGACCCGCGCGATCATGCCCGCCAGTCGCGCCGGCGTCTCCTCGGCCACGACCAGGCCGATCGTCAGGCGCAATTCGCGGCCCTCGACATCCTTGCCGCCCCAGTCCGCGCCCAGGCACTCGCCGACCATGGCATAGGGCGCCGCCGCCCGCGCCGGTTCGCCGTCATGCACGCCGTTCACCGCGCGCCCCAGCATATCGTCCGCCCGCAATGCCGCGATCACCGCGGCCCGCACCGCCACTTCCCCGCTCATCGCCCTCTCCCCGCCTCGCGCAGCGCCAGGTCGCGCCACCAGCGCGCCTGCAATCCCCGGCCGGACACCAGCACCGCCTCACCCTCGACCACCGCCGTGACGCCGTCCCCGGTCAGCGCGGCGGCGATCCGAGCCCGCCGCGCC
>NZ_AYOY01000035.1 GCF_000508185.1 Sphingobium sp. C100
GCGGCAGCCGCTGCCGAAGCCGGCCTGATCGTGCCGATCCTGATCGGCCCCGAGGCTCGCATCCGTGTGGCTGCCAAGGACGCCGGCAAGGATATCGGTGCCCTCCGCCTGATCGACGTGCCCCACAGCCATGCCGCCGCGGCGCGTGCGGTCGAACTGGTCCGCTCGGGCGAAGCACTGCTGCTGATGAAGGGATCGCTGCACACCGACGAACTTATGGGTGCTGTCGTTCCGGCTGCGACGGGCCTGCGAACCGAGCGCCGCATCAGTCATGCCTATCTGCTGGACGTCCCCGGGCATCCGGCGCCGCTCATCATCACCGACGCGGCGATCAACATCGATCCGAGCCTGGAAGACAAGGCCGATATCATCCGCAATGCGATCGACCTCGCGCATGTCATCGGCATCGCCTGTCCGAAGGTCGCGATCTTGTCTGCCGTGGAGACGGTCAATCCGGCGATCCGCTCGACGCTCGATGCGGCCGCCTTGTGCAAGATGGCCGATCGCGGACAGATCGTCGGCGGCGTCCTTGACGGTCCGCTCGCCTTCGACAACGCGATCAGCGAGAAGGCGGCAAAGGACAAGGGCATCGTCTCCCCCGTTGCAGGGCGCGCCGAAGTCCTCGTCGTTCCCAATCTGGAAGCCGGCAATATGCTTGCCAAGCAGCTGACCTTTCTCGGCGGCGCGGACGCGGCCGGCGTGGTGCTGGGCGCGCGGGTACCCATCATTCTCACCAGCCGGGCGGATTCGCTCCGCACCAGCGTAGCGTCATGCGCAATCGCGCTGTTGCTGGCGCGGGCCGCCCCCAGAGCCACGCCCGGCCCGATCGCGAAGCCGGCATGAAGGCGATCGTCAGTCTCAATGCCGGCTCGTCGAGCATCAAGTTCGCGCTCTATCGCTTGTCGGGCGGACAGCTCGACTTCGATGCGGGCGGCAAGATCGAGGGTATCGGCACTAGCCCCCGGCTCGTCGCGCGCGACGCGGGCAGCGAGACCATCGTGGAAAAGACGTGGCCGGGCGGGGACGCACTCTCGCACGAGAATCTGCTCGAGGACCTCTTTGCCTGGGCGGCAACCCAATTGGGAGACCGCAAGGTCGCCGCGATCGGCCATCGTATCGTCCATGGCGGCGTGCGCTTCGCCGCGCCGCAGATCATCGATGATACTTTGCTGGATGCGCTCGATGCCTTGATCCCATTGGCGCCGCTCCATCAGCCGCATAACCTCGCCGCGGTCCGGGCCTTGCGCCTGCTGGCGCCTTTGCTGCCGCAGATCGCCTGCTTCGATACCGCGTTTCACCATGGCATGCCGCCGTTGGCGACGCGCCTGCCGATTCCGCGCGCTTTTCACGGCCAGGGCGTGCGCCGGTATGGCTTTCACGGTTTGTCCTATGAATACATTGCGGGCCGCCTTCGCGAGATCGACCCTGCTCTGGCCGCAGGCCGCGTCATCGCCGCGCACCTAGGCAACGGTGCGAGCATGTGCGCAATGCGTGCCGGGGCGAGCGTCGATACGACGATGGGCTTCACGGCGCTTGACGGATTGATGATGGGCACGCGCTCGGGCGCGATCGACCCCGGCGTGGTGCTTCATCTTCAGACTCAGGTCGGTATGGCCGCACAGGCGGTGGAGACGTTGCTCTATGAGCAGTCGGGCTTACTCGGTGTGTCCGGGATTTCAGGCGATATGCGTACGTTGCATGCAAGCGACGCGCCGGAAGCGAAGGAGGCGGTCGCCCTTTTCGTCCAGCAAGCTGGCCGTCAGGCCGCCGCTCTCATTCCCGCGCTCGGCGGTCTCGACGGTCTCGTCTTCACCGCCGGCATTGGCGAGAATGATTCAGAGATTAGGGCTGCGATTTGCGAGCGCTTAGCTTGGACTGGCGTCATTCTTGATCTCGACGCAAATGCATCGAATGCGCCTGTCATCAGCGCGCCAGATAGCAGAGTGATCGTGCGGATCGTTCCCACTGATGAGGAGCGCGTGATCGCCGATCATACGGTCGCTCTTATCAATCGCCATGGAAGGGGGCGGCGGTGAGGCCGCGTGTTGATCCTTCGGTCACGCACCGGCGGAGCAGTGTATCACCGCGGGTGATCCGGCACTATGAGAAGATCGCCCTGATGCGAACCAGGCTTCGCAGCGATAACGGGTTATCGCGACTGTTCGTTTCCCGCCCACCAGTTGCCATTTTATCGCGCGATCGCTCGCGATCTCGGTTTTCCTATCGTGGAGATCGCGGATCTCGTCTCCCTCTCCCTTTGGAGCGATTTCGAGCGCTCCAGGCCGAGGTCATGTCGCTTGCCCATCACGCGCGCCGAACAGCTGTCAGGCTCGCAAGCTCCAGACGACGCGCGTGCCGCTGCTCGATCTCGCGGATCGATGCGGTGGTGACGACCGGTCGGGATGCCCGATCCTCGATCAGCTGGTGGCTCGCTGAATTCGCATTTAGCAAAGCAGGCGCTCCGCGCCAACCAGGAGGCGGTCATGATGTTACTGAACCGGCGGACGTTGCTGGCGAGCGGGGGTCTGCTCCTGGCGGCGGCGTGTACGCGAAAATTCGGTTCGCCCGAGCGTGCCGGGACGCTTCCGATCCCGCGCCTGGTCGACGCGCGCCAACACGGCCAGCTGATCAACCTGAGAGCACAGGAAGGCGAGACCACGTTCTTCCCTGGCCGGCGAAGCGCCACGCTCGGGTACAATGGTAGCTATCTCGGCCCGACGCTGCGGGTTCACCGCGGCGACGATGTGACGATGACCGTCGGCAACAGCCTGTCGGCTGACACAACGGTTCACTGGCACGGGCTGCTCGTGCCGGGCGAACTGGACGGTAGCCCGCACCAGCTGATCGCTCCCGGTGCGACCTGGCGTCCTACGCTGCCGATCCGCCAGCCGGCGGCGACCCTCTTCTATCACTCGCATGCGCATGGGTTGACGGGTGAGCAAGTCTATTCGGGGCTCGCGGGCATGCTGGTTGTGACGGATGAGGAAGAGCAGGGCCTTGGACTGCCGTCGGACTATGGCGTTGATGATCTGCCCGTCCTGATTCAGGACCGGCAATTCGAGGATGGCCGGCTGGTCATGCCGACCGGCATGATGGTTGCTTCGCAGGGCCGCCGTGGCAACACGATTCTGGTCAATGGCGCACCCACGCCTCGGGCCGATGTTCCGGACCGCCTGGTGCGGTTGCGGCTCGTGAACGGTTCGAACGCCCGCATCTATGAGCTTTCGTTCAGCGATGACCGGACGTTTCATTGGATCGGCACCGAGGGCGGTCTCCTGGCGAGGTCCGTCGAACTGCAGGCCCTCACCCTGGCACCCGGCCAGCGTGCCGAGATATTGGTAAGCTTCGCCGATGGCAAGCCGGTCGCTCTGGTCACCGCTCAAGATGCGAGCGCGTCGATGATGGGGATGATGGGAGGTATGGGAATGATGGGCGACCATCACGACGATGAAGACGACGCTTCAACGACGGAGACGGTGCTGACCTTCTCACCGCGCCCGGGCTTGGGCGGGCGGGCCGCAGCCGCTGTACCACTGCTCCTGGCGGCACGCACCGTACCAGATCCTGAAGCGGCCGTAAGGCGCCGGCGCTTCGTGCTCAATATGTCGATGGGCGGTATGATGGACAGCGATGACGGCGCATACGCGATCAACGACAGGCCGTTCGACATTGATCGCATCGACGAGGAAGTCGGTCTCGGGGACGTCGAGATATGGAAAGTCTCCGGGAAGAAGATGGCGCATCCCTTCCATATCCACGGCGTGCATTTCGACGTGCTACGCCGCGATGGCGACGACCCGGACCTTCTCGATCAGGGGCCTCGCGATACGATCGTCGTGAAGGAGGCGGTAGAATTGTTGGTCCGGTTCGACCAGCCGGCCACCAAAGCACCTTTTATGTATCACTGCCATATCCTGGAACATGAGGATGAAGGCATGATGGGGCAATTCACGGTCGGTTGATTCAATCCGGGTGCGTCGCCCAAAGCCTGCCAGGAGCGGGTGCATCTCACGGACGCGGCCAACGCCGGTGGCCCCTGTCGCTCGGACGGCAACGCCTGGCCGTGCCACTCTCGTCCAGCGACATCTTCGTGACAGCATGAACTCTCCAGGCGCTGCCGTTTTAGGCTCGTCAATATCGCTTGACCCAGGACTATGGTCCAAGGTCCACAATGATGATCTTGGCGCAGCCCGATAGCTCGGACGCCGTGACCGGGGAAACGGAGCGTGAGGGGTAACCGCTGCTCCTGCGTATAGAGTTATGGGGAGCCACGCTTGATGTCTCGTTTCGAAAGCCAACGCCGATTTTCGCTCGCCGGGTGCATGGTGGGAACGATGGCAGAAACCCTGCCTCCGACGGCTGTCGGCGCCTGTCCGCAAATCCATTCTAACCTTGTTTGACTGTGGATGACGGGGAGATGGATGGGGGCATGATTGAGAGCCAAAAGGCGAATGGCCTCGATCCCGATTCGGGCACGATCATTCAGGTAGTGAAGAGCGCGCCAAATTACGCCGTCTATGCGCTTGACCCTAAGGGCCTCGTGACAGTTTGGACCGCCGGCTGTGAAGAAATTACGGGATGGGCCAGCTCCGATGCGATCGGGAAACACCATTCGTTCCTGTATTGCGCGGAAGATATCGCGGCGGGCGTTGCGGATAGGCACCTCGCGCAGGTGGAGCAGCTTGGCCGGGTCGAGCAAGAGTCTTGGCGCGTTCGGAAAAACGGGCCGGAGTTCCTCGCCCATCTGACGACGACGGCGCTCCACGATGAGGCCGGCCAGCTGAGCGGCTATGGCAAGATCCTGCGCGACACGACCGATGAAGCCGCGACCAAGGAAGCGATCGTTGCCCGCGAGCAGCATCTCCAGTCGATCCTGGATACAGTTCCCGATGCCATGGTCATCATCGATGAGCGCGGGCTGATAACGTCCTTCAGCGCCGCGGCCGAGCGCTTGTTCGGATATTCGGAAGCAGAGGTGCTCGGCGCCAATGTGAGCAGCCTCATGCCGTCCCCGGACCGTGAACGGCATGATTCCTATATCGGCCGATATCTGTCGACGAGCGAACGGCGGATCATCGGTATTGGCAGGATCGTCGTTGGCCAACGGCGGGACGGTACCACCTTTCCGATGGAACTCTCGATCGGAGAGGCCGGTCACCGTGGCCACCGCGTCTTCACGGGCTTCATTCACGACCTGACAGAAAGCGACCGCAACGAACTGCAGCTCAAGGAGCTGCAAGCCGAATTGATTCACGTCTCGCGCCTCAGCGCGATGGGCACGATGGCGTCGACGCTGGCCCATGAGTTGAACCAGCCGCTTACCGCGATCGCCAATTATCTGGAAACGACGCGCGACCTGCTTGTCGATCCCGATGCCGAGACCGTCGCGATCGTGCGCGACGCGCTCGACGAGGCAGCTAAGGAGTCCCACCGCGCGGGGCATATCGTCCGAAGACTTCGTGATTTCGTGGCGCGAGGGGAGACCGAGAAGCGGATCGAGGATTTGCCGCGGCTGATTGAGGAAGCCGCTGCTCTCGGCCTTGTCGGCGCCCGTGAACGAGGCGTTCGCAGTTTTTTCGATTTTGATCCGGCGGCCTCGCCGGTGCTCGCCGATCGCATACAGGTTCAGCAGGTCCTCGTGAATCTGATCCGCAATGCGGTCGAGGCGATGGCGCAGGTCGCCATTCGCGACCTCACGATCACGACGCGGCGGCGGCCGAAGGCAATGGTTCAGGTGTCCGTGGCGGACACGGGCCCAGGCATATCCGAGCAGGTCGCGCCCCAACTTTTCGAAGCCTTTGTGAGCAGCAAGACCGACGGCATGGGCCTTGGCCTTTCGATCTGTCGAACGATCATCGAAGCCCATGGCGGCCGGATCTGGACCGACGGCGCGCCGAACGGAGGCGCTGCTTTTCATTTCACCTTGATGCAGGCCCGCCCGGAGGATGAGCATGACGCCTAAACGTATTGTCCATTTGGTCGATGACGAAGAATCCATCCGCAAGTCGGCCGGCTTCATGCTGAAGACATCGGGATTCGCCGTCCAGACCTATGCCTCCGGCATTGCGTTTCTGAAAGCCGTCAAGACCGCTGAGCCGGGATGCATTCTGCTTGACGTTCGCATGCCCGGCATGGACGGGCTCGAGGTCCAGGAGGTGCTTGCAGAGCGTGGTGTCACCATGCCGGTGATCGTTTTGACCGGGCATGGCGATGTCGGGATCGCGGTTCGCGTCATGAAGGCAGGGGCGGTCGATTTCCTGGAGAAGCCGTTCGAGAAGACCGCGCTCCTGGCCTCGATCGGCGTGGCTTTCTCGAGGCTCGATAAGTCCGACGCGCGGTCGCTTCGAGAGGCGGAGGCGAGGGTGCGGGTCGCCGTGCTCACGCCTCGCGAACGAGAGGTTCTCATCGGCCTCGCCAACGGCTTTCCCAACAAGACCATCGCCTATGATCTCGACATATCGACTCGAACGGTGGAAGTTCATCGGGCGAACCTCATGACCAAGCTCGAAGTGCATAGCCTGTCGGACGCGCTGAGGATCGCGTTTTCGGCCGGATTGGGCGATGCGCCGGAATCGTGAGCTTGGGATCACTACGTAGCGACGGCCTCCTGTTCATTTGCGATGCATGCCCAGGATCCGAGGGTGGATCAGCGAAGAGGCAGCATCGTCGGTCATGGGCGTTATCGATCACCAAACGAGCGAGAAAGCGGCCCTGATCCTGTTGTCTGACGACGATGTCTCGGTACGCAGGTCCCTTCATCTCTTGTTGCGGTCCCGCGGCTTTGGCGTCCTGTCCTATGCGAGTGGCACTGCCTTGCTGCTCGATCCGCAAACGCAATCGGGCGATTGCCTCGTGGTCGATTATCTTATGCCGGACATCGACGGCATTTCGATCCTGAGGAAGCTTCGGTCGGCGGGCTGGTGTGGGCCGGCGATCCTGATCACGGCGCATTACGCCGATAAGCTCGCCGAAAGCGCGCAGGAAGCGGGCTTTGCCGCTGTGCTCGAGAAACCTCTGCGCGATGGTGTGCTGGTACAGACCATCGGCGAAGTAATCTCCGCCGGGCGGAAAGTTGGCAGCGATCACTGCTAGGGAAATGGAATATCGCGCCGTGATCGGAACCTCTGCGACATCCTCGCACCTTCCCGGGACCGGCGCTCGTCCCACAAGGCATTTTCTCCGCCGCCTTCTGATGGTGGATATGCGCGCGATTCCGCGTGCGATCTTCTTCGCGGGCGCGCCCGGCCCTGGTGACTGCAAGGGCGGGGCCAGCGCGATCCGGGTATTCATGGCCGGGTCGTAGCATATGGAGGCGAGCTTGCCCGCCACGGTCATCGAAGCGGCGCGCGATCGGGGCGAACTTGGCTTCGTCGTTCTTCTCTTCGCGGCCACGGCGGTTGCCCTGGGTAATAGCGTCGTCCTGCCATTCCTGCCAGAAATGGTGGGTCAAATGTCTCCGGACGCGAGTGCCCTCGCGAGAGGGCGCCTTGTCGTCGCCCTGGTCACGGTTTCCCAGATCGCAGGGTGTCTCTCGGCGCCGTTATGGGGCTGGATTTCCGACCGGTGGAAACGGTGGCCGATCCTGGTCGTGGGGCTGTTGGGTTTCAGCCTGACAATGGCGTTGTATTCCGCGGTCGGATTCGAGCGACTCTATGTTTTGCGGTTGCTCAATGGCGTGTTTGCGGCGGCCGTCGTGCCGACGGCATTTGCGATGGTCGCCGATCGTTCACCAGATCTGGTTCGGCGAGCGCGTCAGTTCACCTGGCTGAACGCCCTGGTCTTCGCGGGCGACCTGACCGGCCCGCTCCTTGGAGAAATTTCGGTGGCGCTCGGAGCAACGTCGCCATTCCTGGCGCCAGCTGCATTGAGCGCGATCGCCATGCCCGGTCTTCTTCTGGTTTCACGGGAAAGTGCCACTGGTCCGGTCGGCAGCGTTCCACGCCCGAAAGCGCGTGAGGCGCTTGTCCCGCTGCTCCTGATCTCGGCCATTGCGTCCGGGTGCCTCACCGTTCTGCATCTGACGTTGTCGCTTGGATCGGGCGCGCGGGATCTGTTCCGCGAGAACGTCTCGATGCTGTTCGCTCTGTGCGGTGCAGCGATGCTGGTGGCGCAGCTCGTCCCGTTCACAGGGCGCAGAGTCACGGTCGGCGCGGCCTGGCTGTTGCGGCCAATGCTCGCCGGGCTGGCCGCCGCATTGATCATTGCCGTCTTCGCCCGGACCTTGTGGGTGCTCGTGCCTGTATTTCTGCTCGCCGGCTGGAGCACCGCGACGCTGAAGCTGCTCACCAATTATCTGACGTCGAAAGCGTCTCCGGGCACGCAGGGTTCGGGCCTTGCGCTCCAGTACGCGGCGGTGAGCGCCAGTCAGGCTGCGGCGTCGATCGTCACTGGATGGGCAAGCGCGTCGGAGCATTTGATGCTGTGGCTTGCCGCTGCCGCCGCGTTGGCGGTCACGGCGATGACGTTACGGTTGAAAGATTGAGGCGCCTCTCGTTCGCTCCGTCGTCAAAGTACATCAAAGGGCCGGCTCCGATTCAGATCTTCGGGCGATCGATGAAGCGGTGCACCGCGAACCCTGCCAGCATCGCGATCACGAAGGGCGCGGCAAGCGTCGGGCGGATGGCAAGGTCCGCAATCGCCGGACCGGGGCAGAGGCCGGCAATTCCCCAGCCGATCCCGAAGATTGCACTACCGCCGATCAGGCGCGCGGTGATCTCGCGGGCATCCGGCAGCGAGAAGCGGCTGTCGGCAAGTGGCGTCTCCATCCGCCGCCGGATCACCCAGGCCAAGGCCATCGGGGCGATGGCGCCTCCCATCACGAAAGCAAGCGTAGGGTCCCAGCGGCCTCCGAACAGATCGAGGAAGGCACGCACGCGGGTCGGATCTGACATGCCGGAACAGGCGAGTCCTGCGCCAAACAGGAGCCCGGCAATGAGTGCGATAGGGATGCGGACCCTCACCACGAAACGCCTAGCACGCGCATCACCGCGACGGTCGCGAAGCCAAAGCTCACGAAGCTCAAAGTTGCTACGATCGATCGCGCTGACAGGCGGGAGAGGCCACACACGCCGTGGCCGCTGGTACAGCCGCTGCCCATCCGGGTACCGAAGCCGACCAGCAGCCCGCCGATCAGGACCACCGCCGGCGAGGATGGAAAACGGGCAATTACCGGACCTGAGATCAGGTTCACGATCCCCGCTCCGAACGGCAGGCCGACAATGAAAGCCGCAGCGATGCTCCAGGGCGGGCCAGTCTGTGAGAGGGCGAAGGCACGCGCGGCGAGGCCGCTCACGCCCGCTATCCGGCCGAGGCCGAGCAACATGATCGCGCACGCCAATCCGATCAATATTCCGCCCGTCAAGGCAGCGAGCGGCGTGGCGTTGGTCCAGTCCATCAGAGCATATCCAGCGGCAACCTCAATGGCGCCATTCAGGCTGTGGCGTCCATCGCCATCGCTTGAGCCTGGCGGTCGGCAGGGTTGATGCGTTGGTGTGCCGCCGTCGCAGCACTGGCCGTCGCGACAGTTACGTTCGCGTTGAAAAGCTGAGGGGCTTCAGGAACGCTCTGTCGGCCAAGGGCGGTCAGGTCGTGATGGACCAGTACGCTGGCCGGCTTGTACCGAATGGCTGGGACCGCCTCATTTTCTCCACGTTCACCCGCTGCGGCGGCTGCGGATGTTGCGCGACGGCTCTGGGCCATTTCCGGGTCTTGCCCTTCGCAAAGGCAGGCGCGTTCAGCACAAGGCTGGCTTCCCCGGTCGCCTCGCTCACGAAGTTGGTCCCGCCGTATTCCCACCAGCAAATGCTGATAATTCTCGACGAAGCGTCGGTGGATCAAGCGCGCCTCGGGGCAATTCGCCGCCGCTGCCTGTGACCGGTGGGCGCGCACGCGCCGTAGCAAGTAAGGAATATCGCACTCGTTCATGACCGCCTCCATGCATTGAAAGTCGCAATTGGGTCGCGCCGGGTCTCTACGGAAATATACGAATGCTTCTCGTGCTTATGCCGGCTCGGATGCGGCGCCCTATGAGTGCGGGACGGATATGCCAGATGCTGTTGCGCCAGAACGCAAAGCGCCGGGAAGTTGTTGCTGGCTCAGACGGGTGGCCTGGGGCCGGCAAACATGCGGTCCGCAGCGGAAATCTGGCACGATCGTGCCCGCGGCTGATTGGCCGGTCGCGTGGCTTGCGGAATGAACGTCGGGTGCGGATCCGGAGGCAAGCGGTGACCGGCCAGATCACATTCCCATACTGGCCATTTCCTTGCAGCTCGCCGCGCAATCCCTGCAGGTCTGGGCGCAGGCCTGCATGCGGGCGTCGCCGGAGATCTTCGCGCAATCGCGCGCGCAGGCTTCGCACATCCGGGCACAGGCGTCGCACAACAGGGCATGCTGCGGCGATCGGCGCAGCATGGAATTGGCGGTTGTCTGGCAGAGCTCCGCGCAGTCCAGAAGCAAAGCGATGTGCGTCGCCTCGATATGAGCCGGTGCGCCTTGCTCGGTGCAGTATCGCGCGGTTTCCAGGCACATGCGGTGCGATGCGATACAGCTGTCGACGCACTCGTCGAGCGTCATCATGCCGTCACCACGCTTCCTTGGCGCCGCGATGGCCGGGCCTGCCGCGGCGACAGCCCCGGTAAGCGCCGCGAAGGTGAGTCCCGAACCGATGACGGCGCGACGATCAAGCATGATTTGGTCCTTTCCAAAAAGTTTAGCCGCTGCGGTTCAGCGCGCGTCTCACCACCAGATCCGTAAGCCAGCCACAAACCGGTGTTCGGTGGGATTTTCGCCAGCAAGGCGACGAAAATCCGCCGTCTCACCAAAGGAGCGCTCCCATACAAAGCCGACATAGGGAGCGACTTTTCGGTGAATCTCGTAGCGCATCCGCAAGCCGAGCTCGAGGTTGCTCAGGCCTCCGCCGAGCCCGCGCTCGGGAGCCGCCTTGCTGTAGGCGTTCGATTCCAGCTGCGGTACGAGGATGAGGCGGTTGGTGAGCAGCACGTCATAGGATGCCTTCAGACGTGCCGCGAGACGGCCATCGTCTCCAACGTAGCCGGTCAGCTGGACATCGAACCAATAGGGGGCCAGGCCCTCGATCCCCCCGGCGATCCAGCGATGGGCTCCCGGGCCGATGTCCTGACGCACGCCAAGGATCGTTCCCCAAAACGGGCGCTGTCCGTGCCACCAGAACGCCTCGACCGAGGATTCCGGATCAAGCCGCTCACCGGATTGTTTCAGGCCCTGGCTCCGCAGCAAGAGTTTGTCGTTGTCCGGGCCATTGGTAATCTGACCCGACCAGCTGATGCCTTGGCCTTGCTTGTTCGTGAGGAACTCGAGCTCATCCACGAGCACCTTGGCCACCGAAATTTTGTCGGCCATCTCATAGCCGGGCAGCGTCGAATTCCTGTAGCCGTCGGAATAAGCGTCCGGGTCGCGCGCATCGGCGCCGGGCTTTCCGCCACTCATGTCCATGCCGGGCATGTTCATCGGGGGCGCGCTGCTGCCATCTTTTTGCTGGTCGCCCATCTGCATATCCGGCGGCATGGCCTGATCATTGGAGCTGGCGGCCTCGGCGTTGCCCGCGGGTTTCACCTGCTGGCTGAGCGCGGGTTCGGTGATGGTGGTCATCGCGAGCCCGGTGAGAGCCAGCAACCAAGTTGAGCGCGAGCTTGTCATGCCACGACCACCTCGCGGAACATGCCCGCCGCCATGTGGTAGAGAAGGTGGCAGTGAAAGGCCCACCGGCCCATCGCGTCGGCCGTCACGCGAAAGGCCACGCGCTGGGCCGGTTGCACCGAAATGGTGTGCTTGCGGACCTGGAACTGTCCGTCGGGCGATTCAAGATCGCTCCACATCCCGTGCAGGTGCATCGGGTGGGTCATCATCGTATCGTTGACGAGGATGATCCTGAGCCGTTCGTTCGGGGTGAAATGCAGGGGCTTCGAATCGTTGAGCTTCACGCCGTCGAATGCCCACACGAAGCGTTCCATGTTGCCGGTCAGATGGAGTTCGATCTCGCGCTGCGGTTCGCGGGGGTCTGCCGCCGGCCCTGCTGTCTTCAGATCCGCATAGGTCAGGGTCCGGCGCCCATTGCGCCGCAGCCCGACGCCGGGATCATCGAGATTGGTACGCGGAAAGTCGACGCGCATGTCGGTATTGGCACCATATTCGGTACGCGCATGGCGGGCTTTGGGTGTCGTCTCGACCATGCCATGGTCGTGACCGGCCGGTCCCATCCCCGCCATCCCGGCCATCCCACCCATCATGTCGATCGGATCGAGCCAGGAGCGCGGATCGACCGGGGGAATGTCCGCGCTCATGCCGTCACGCGGCGCGAGCACGCCGTGGACAAAGCCGGTGCGATCCATGGACTGGGCGAAGATCGCATAGGCCTTGTCGTCCGCGATGGTCGCGATGACGTCGTAGGTTTCACCGGGTCCGATCCGGAATTCATCCACGTCGACCGGCTCGACGGGTTGTCCGTCGGCGGCGACGACCGTGAGCATCAGGCCGGGAATCCGAACGTCGAAATAGGTGGCGGTTCCGGCGCCGATAAAGCGCAGGCGAACCCTTTCGCCCTTGCTCGCGATGCCCGTCCAGTGCCTGGCGGAGGGCGCGCCGTTCAGGAGATAGGTGTAGGTGGCGGCGGACACGTCGCTCAGATCGGTCGGATTCATGCGCGCCTTGTTCCACATCGCGCGCTTCGACAAAGCACCGCCCAGCCCGAGCTTGCCGGCATCGCGCGCAAAATCGCCGGCGGTCGGCTGCGCGAAATTATAATAGCTGCTCATCTTCTTCAGGTTCAGATAGACCTGAAGCGGAGCCTCGTCCGTCCAGTCGCTGAGCATGACCGTATAGTCGCGGTCGGCGGCGAGGGGCGTCTCGCTCTTCGATTCGATGATCATCGGGCCATAAAGGCCCGTCTGCTCCGCCAATGTATGAGCATGGTACCAGAAGGTGCCGCTCTGCTTCACGACAAAGCGGTAGGTAAAGGTTTCGCCCGGCGCTATTCCGCCAAAGCTGATCCCTGGCACGCCATCCATGTCCGTCGGCAGGATCAGGCCATGCCAATGGATGCTGGTCATTTCATCCAGACTGTTCTTGACCCTGATCGTTACAGCGTCGCCTTCGCGCAGCCTGATCAGCGGGCCCGGCACGCTCCCGTTGACGGCCGTGGCGACGCTCGCTTTTCCGGAATAGTTGACCGTGACCCGGCTGATGTCGAGATCGATCTCGGTGCCGCTCAGCACGTCCGGCGTCTTCACCGCCGGTGCCGCGAGCGCGTGCGCGGGCCAACCCAGCGTGGCAAGGGCTGTCGCGAGCAAAAGACCTTGCACGAAGCCTCGGCGACCGGTGGTCGTATCGGCAAGCGGGGGAAGTAGAGTCCGCATCAATTTGAACTTTCGGAACCAGACCTGAAGAGACGCCGCGGAGCCGATTGCCCCGCGGGGGCATGGTCGCAGAGACGGCCGACCGGGCAGGCGGGGTCAGGGGCGCATGAAACCCGGCCGAGGAAGTGAAAGGCGCGCAGGATCAGCGTCCGGTGGAGACATCCGTATCTGCCGGACCCTCGCATCTGTCTCGCCAACGCTGTCGGCCCTTCACTTCCGCGCTTCCTACATGTCGTCGCTCATCGGCGTGGCGGGCATGCTGGCGGCGGGCGGCGCCTGGTCCGGCTTCGCTTTGGGCGCCATCGGCATCTTGTCCTTGCACCCGGCCGCCCCGCCACATCCCATCTGCATGCCGCCCGACGCGTTCACGCCCATCTGATGGTCGTGCATCATCTCGTCATGCATCTGTCTCGCGCCATGCTTCATCCCTGCCTGATGGGCCTGATGCGCCTCGTGGTTCTGGTGCTTGACGACTTTTGCCGGCACCGGCGGGGCCTCATCCGCCCAAGCCTGCGTCGCCGAGAGCGCGACAAGCGCAGCGATGGCGGGGACGATCAGGCCAGCTTTGCTACGGAAAATATTCTGCATGACTTGGCTCCTCGAAGAATTGGACGTGGGGACCGCAAGATTTCGATCCGTTTGAAGATGCCAGCAGAAGTGCCGTTCGAGCCGTTCGGGAAATATACGTTTTGTTACGGATGCCTGCCGCCGGCGCAGCATGCGAACGATCATGCCGGGCAATGAGACCGCCTGTGCGGCGTCGATCGAACGGGGCGGTTTTCCAGAAGCAGGCAGGGCAGATTGGAAAACGACGCGGACGCTTATCACAGGATGCATCGCCGGACGCTTCTCGCCCGCGGCCTGTCCGCCGCGTCGCTCCTGGGCGCCTCGTCGGCTGGCTTCCCTCTGACGTCTCTCGCCCGCGCAGGCGATGGGTGGGGTTCCTTTGCCTGGACGTCAGCGGAGATCGCGATGGGCGATACGCTGATGGTCTCGGCAGAGGTGGCCGGCAGTCCCGTCCGCGCCATTCTAGACAGCGGAAGCGCCGCTTCGATCATCAATACGCGCCTGGTGGAGAGTCTGGATATCGCCCCATCCGGGAAACGGATCATTCGCGGCACCGGTGGCCGCGTCGAGGTCACCGAGATCAGCGACGTTGCCCTCACCGTCGCCGACGATCGCAGGCGCTTGCCGTTCGCCATCGTGAGCGACCTTGCGGCGATATCGTCCGCATTCGGGCGCCCGATCGATCTGGTCCTGGGGGAGGACATCTTGGCGGGGCGCTGTGTCGCCCTCGACTTCACGCAGGACCGGATCGGCTTCGCCCCGACGGGGAGTTTTGCCGGCGGGAGCGGCTGGCGTCGCCTTCCTCTGACGCACGGGACTCGCAGCGAACTGCTGGTCACAGCGTCGATCGGGGGCGGGAGCCCCGTGCAACTCATTTTCGATCTCGGGAGCGCAAATGCGCTCATGCTCTCTACCCCCTTTGTCGCTGCGCAGGACCTCCTCGCCGGCAAGGCCCGGTCGACCGCGGCGCTGGGAAGCCTCGATGGGGTCCAGATTGTGACCGCCTTTGTTCTGGACGACATTGTTATCGGCGAAGTGCACATTGCCGGGGTGCCGGTGGCGGGGCTGGATCATTGGCAATCCGACAGCGCGGTGGGGAGCATCGGATTGCCGCTCATCGCGCAATTCGATGTGATCATGGATATCACTGCGGAAAGCCTGTGGCTGCGTCCGGCGCCGCCAAAACACAGGCTCCCGATGCTGAAAGACCGTTCAGGCTTCGGCCTGGCGGTTTCGCCTTCCGCCCTGACCGTCGCCCATGTCGCGGTCCATAGTCCGGCCGAGAAGAGCGGCTGGTCGGTCGGCGATCGGATCGTCCGTATCGACGGGCGGCCAATCAATGCAAGCTACACGCGTGGGCAGCTTTGGCGCTGGCGCTTCCTTCCTGCCGGCACCCACTTCAGGCTCGTCGACGGATCCGGTATCGTGCGGCTGCTGACGCTCGCAGATTATTACTGACGTTGACGCCCGTGTCGGCGTTCGGTCGCGACGCACGGCTTCTTGTTGCCGATCGACACCGCATCCAACCGGCCCCGGATTGCTCTATCAGCCGCTACGTAACAATCCCAATACTTCGCAAAGTCATCATCTCGCACATCCGCAACGCAGCCCTCCTGCGAGGGAGAATATTGAGTCCGCGGTGCCGCACACCTGGGCGCCGGGCCATGTATAGCGGAGATGTTTCATGTTCCAGCAAGCGATCGACACCGTCCGGGCGAAGGGTCACGCACCGTCGCGTTATGGCAACTTCATCGGTGGACGATGGGTGGAGCCGATACGCGGCGAATATTTTACGGACCATAGTCCGATCAACGGCCGGCAGCTCGCCGAGATCGCGAAGTCTTCGCCAGAGGATGTGGAGGCAGCGCTGGATGCTGCCCACCGGGCGAAGGAGGGCTGGGCGCGCATGTGCCCCGCCGAGCGCGCAAGGATCCTCAATCGCGTGGCTGACCGGCTCGAGGACAATCTCGAGCTGCTCGCGCTGGCCGAGACCATGGACAACGGGAAGCCGATCCGGGAGACCCGCGCCGCCGATGTGCCGCTGGCCATCGATCACTTCCGCTATTTCGCCGGCTGCGTCCGCGCGGAGGAAGGGTCGATCTCGACAATCGACGAGAAGACGATCGCCTATCATTTCCGCGAGCCGCTGGGCGTCGTCGGACAGATCATTCCGTGGAATTTCCCGCTGCTGATGGCGGCCTGGAAGATTGCCCCGGCGCTCGCGGCCGGCAACTGCACGGTCATCAAGCCCGCCTCGCAGACGCCGCTTTCGCTGCTGCTGTTCGCCGAGCTGACCGCCGATATCCTGCCGCCGGGGGTGGTCAATATCGTGACCGGACCGGGTGGGTCGGTCGGACGCGCGATCGCGGCCAATCCGCGGATTGCGAAAGTGTCCTTCACCGGCGAAACGACGACCGGCCGGCAGATCATGGGCTATGCCGCCGAGCACCTGATCCCGCAGACGATGGAGCTGGGCGGAAAGTCCCCGAACATCTTCCTGGCGGACGTCATGAACGAGGACGACAATTTCCTCGACAAGGCGCTGGAAGGCTTCGCCCTGTTCGCGTTCAACAAGGGTGAGGTCTGCACCTGCCCCTCGCGCGCGCTGGTCCACGAATCGATCTTCGACCGGTTTGTCGAAAGGGCGGTCGCGCGCGTCGCGGCGATCCGGGTCGGCGACCCGCTCGATCCGCTCACGCAGATGGGCGCGCAGGCGTCGGAGGACCAGCTCCACAAGATCCTGGGCTATATCGACATCGGCAAGCAGGAAGGCGCCGAGTGCCTGACGGGGGGGCAGCGCGCCCGTCCGGGAGGCGAGCTCGACGACGGCTTCTTCGTCGAGCCCACCGTGTTTGTCGGCAACAACAAGATGCGGATCTTCCAGGAGGAGATTTTCGGGCCGGTCCTGTCGGTGACCCCGTTCAAGACGATCGAGGACGCGATCTCGATCGCCAACGACACCATCTACGGATTGGGCGCCGGTGTGTGGACCCGTAACGGCAATCATGCCTATCGGCTGGGCCGCGCGATCGAGGCCGGTCGGGTGTGGACCAACTGCTATCATGCCTATCCCGCGCACGCGGCGTTCGGAGGATATAAGGCCTCCGGGTTCGGGCGTGAAAACCACAAGATGATGCTCGACCACTATCAGCAGACCAAGAATCTGCTGGTCAGCTACGACGAGACGGCCCTCGGCCTCTTTTGACCCGGCTCACCCAGGCCGCGGCCAATCCGCGCGGCCGCCTCTGCAAGGAACACCACGATGAACAAGACCATGAAAGCTGCGGTCGTACGCGAATTTGGCCAACCGCTGGTGATCGAGGAAGTGCCGGTCACGATGCCTGGCCCGGGCCAGATCCTGGTGAAGATCGCGGCGACCGGCGTTTGTCATACAGACCTTCACGCGGCCGAGGGGGACTGGCCGGTCAAGCCCAATCCACCGTTCATTCCCGGCCATGAGGGTGTCGGTCATGTGGTCGCGGTGGGTAGCGGCGTGACCTATGTGAAGGAGGGCGACCGTGTCGGCGTCCCCTGGCTCTACACCGCCTGCGGGCACTGTGTTCATTGCCTCGGCGGATGGGAAACGCTCTGCGAGGCCCAGCAGAATACCGGCTATTCGGTGAATGGCAGTTTTGCCGAATATGTTCTCGCCGATCCCAACTATGTCGGTCACCTGCCGGCCAATATCGGGTTCATCGACATCGCCCCGATCCTGTGCGCCGGCGTGACGGTCTACAAGGGGCTGAAGGTCACGGACACACGGCCCGGCAATTGGGTGGCGATCTCGGGCATCGGCGGTCTCGGGCATATGGCCGTGCAATATGCCAAGGCGATGGGGCTCAATGTCGTGGCCGTCGATATCGACGACGCCAAGCTCGCGCTCGCGGAGCGACTGGGCGCAGATCTCTCCGTCAACGCGCGCAACGTCGACCCCGCGGCATTCATCAAGAAGGAGATCGGGGGCGCCCATGGCGCACTTGTCACCGCCGTGTCGCCGATCGCATTCAAGCAGGCACTCGGCATGGTCAGGCGGGGCGGCACGGTGGCGTTGAACGGGCTTCCGCCAGGCGACTTTCCGCTGTCGATCTTCGACACGGTCCTCAACGGGATCACCGTTCGCGGCTCCATTGTCGGCACTCGCCTCGATCTGCAGGAAGCCCTTGATTTTGCCGCCGAGGGCAAGGTTCACGCGACCGTCACGACGGACACGCTGGAGAATATCAACGACATCTTCGCGCGCATGCATCATGGCGAAATCGAAGGCCGGATCGTGATCGACTTCGAGGGCGGCGCCCAGTGACGGCGCGCTCGCTCAAAGCCTGCGCGGAACAACCGCTCTCGCATCGAGTTAGCCTCGGCTCTCGACGTCGGCGGGTCACGTGCCGCGACCCCGGGGCGAGTTTTCTCGTACCGTGGGACCGGCACAAAGCGGTCATAGATCTCCTTGGTCGCGGCAGCGCCCTGGGTGGAGACCGGCCGGCATGACCGAACGCGCCAAGCTCACCTTTTACGACCGCGTGCTTCGACCCGATCCATCACGCACTGTCGTCCGGCCATTTGAGCCGAGTTACCCCAGAGGCTTCGACGACGGTCCATCCCGCACGCAGGAGACAGTCGACCTGATCATGGGTCTCGACGAGGCTGAGTTGGCCCGCCAGTTGAAAGGCGTGACGCTGTCGCTGGACGAGAACCATCGTGATGTTGATGCCATGCTGCTTCGCCAATTCGACGATATCGCCGGTCGGATTAAAGGCGCTGATCGGACGAACGCTGCGCAACGACGATTGATCGGTGCCTATTGCAGCGAGGAATTTGCATATGAGGCGGCCGCCTTGTTCAATCCAAGCGCGGTACTCCATCCCGACCAGTCGGGTCTTGCCGAAGGCACCATCCGTTTCGTGATCTCGTTGCGGGGAATTGGCGAGGGACATGTGTCGTCCGTGACGTTCCGCACTGGCACCTGGACGCCGGGAGGAGCGCTCGTCGTCGATGATGCCAGTCCGACATCGGTAGCGCCCCTTATCGATACCTGTCCGAGAGGTGAGGGCGTAGCGGCGCGCCTTTGCTGCGCTGGTGGCAGGTCGATTTCGGAGACCGTGCTGTTCCCGGTACTGCCAAGCCAAACGCAAGGCATCGAAGATACGCGCCTCGTCCGCTTCTGCGAAGATGACGGCAGCATGATCTATCATGGAACCTATACCGCGTTCGGCGGGGGCCAAGTGCGATCGGAATTGCTGACGACGTCCGATTTTCGGTCGTTCGACATGCGCGTTCTGAGCGGTCGCGCCTCGAGCGGAAAGGGTATGGCCCTCTTTCCGCGGCGCATCGCGGGCAAGTACGCAATGCTTGGGCGTCAGGACAGCAAGAACATCTGGCTACATTTTTCCGATGAGCTGCTGAACTGGGAAGGGGGCGAAAAGCTCATTACGCCAAAGTTCCCCTGGGAATTCGTGCAGGTGGGAAATTGCGGGTCGCCGATCGAGCTCGACGAAGGCTGGCTGGTGATGACCCACGGTGTCGGCACGGTGCGAAACTACTGCATCGGCGCGTGTCTGCTCGACAAGAACGACCCATCGAAGCTGCTGGCCCGCACGCCGCGCCCGGTGCTCTTCCCCAGTCCCCACGAGCGAGACGGTTACGTGCCCAACGTCGTCTACAGTTGCGGTGCGATTGTTCAGGGTCGGACGATGTTGCTCCCTTATGGCGTGGCGGACAGCTTTACTGCCTTCGCTACGGCATCGATCGACAATCTCCTCGATGTGATGGAGTAGGTCACTTTGGCTCACAGGGAATAGTCGGCCGCCGGGTGGAGAATTCTTGTTCCGGCCGGCGTGAGACGCGCCCGGGCGGCGGGTCATCTCGCACCTGTGGTTATTGCTCGGCCAGAGCGGGATCAGGCGCGAGGCAAGCGAGGATTGCCATGATCGCGGTTCGGGTCTCCGCCACGTCTCGCACGGGGATTACGTCGATTCCGGCTGCGCGAACGGGATCGTCATTGCCACCGGGATAGATCGCGTCCCCCATGAACAGCATGGCCGACTGCGGAATGCCGGATTCCTCGGAAAGACGGCGCATTCCGTAGGCCTTGTCGATACCTTGGCGAGTAATGTCGATGGAGGTTGATCCTCCCACGTTGACGGACAATTCCGGCAGTCGTGATCGAAGCGCCGCCTGCAGTGCCTTGCGCTTGGCGAAGTCGGGATCCCACGCTTTCTTTGCATCGAGCGGCGCCTCCTGTCCAAGTCCAGAGAAAGTAATCTGGCTTCCGCGGTCCTCGATCCGCTCGCCCCATATCTTCTCGTGCGCCAGGTCCATCTCGTCCAGAGCCTGTTCAAACGCGCGCAGAATGCGCTGGCGTTCGTCGGGGTCGAACACATCAGCATAGACTGGTTTCCAGCTGCTCTCGAAACGGTAGAGTTTGGTGCCCGTCGTCGGCATAATGAAGAGCTGCCGGAGGTTGGCACTGCTCGGCAGCAGCGACACGACTTGCGCTTCGAACTGCGGCCAGTCGCCACCGGAGATAACCGCGACGCCGACGAGATCGAGCAGCGCGGCAAGCAACTCGACCATATTCTGGTCGATCGGCTGCTTGCTTTCAGCCAGCGTGCCGTCGAGATCGAAGGCGAAAAGTCGCTTCATCGGTGGACTCCAATCAGGGTGCGGTCGCTCGGCAGGTAGGCGGCGCTAAGGCACGATCGCCGGCTCTGGTGGATCTCCGAACGCGATGCGCCTTTCCAAGATGCCGCAGCGGATCCGCCTTTGGCCCGGCTCGTGCGGCGCTGCACATTTTTTGCGCGCCACCTCGTCGCGCACATCGATGGCGCGACCGACAATGGCTGGATCATCTCGCAGCCTCCGTCTGGATGATATTGTCTATCGCCTGGGCAGCGCCGTCCTCCTCGTTCGACACAGTCACCTGGTCAGCGGCTGAGCGGACCGCGTCGGGACCCTGTCCCATCGCAATTGAGAGGCCAGCGCGCGCGAACATTGGAAGGTCATTGCGCTCGTCCCCCAAGACGGCAACGTTGGCGAGCGGCACTCCGATCGCGGCTGCCAGGGCGGCGACGCCATCACCTTTGTTGGCCTGGGCGGCGGTAATGTCGAGATAGTAAGGCTGTGAACGGCCGACAGTCGCAGAGCGTCCGAGCGCTGCCGCGATATCGCCGTCAAGTCGCGCGAGGAGTGCTTGGTCGTTGCTGACGCCGACGATCTTGTCAGTGTGTGCGAGCAATCCCGCGAAGTTGTCCCTGATTATCGGCTCGATGTTTGCCGCGCGGCGCTCGCGCGGAACGTACACATCGTCGGCCGCGCGTGCGTACCAGAGGCCGCCCGTGAACAGCCAGGGCGTGACGGCTGGGTGCTCGAGCAGGGCGAGCGTCCGCGCGGCGCACTCGGGATCGAGTTGGTCGGCCGAGATGACAGCCCCATCCGTCTCGACGATCGTGCCGCCATTGAAAGCGCCGATGACGCCCGGGAGTTCCAGCCGTCTCGCGATCCAAAGCATGCCGCTGGGCGGGCGAGCACTGATCAGGCTCACCGCAATACCAGCTGCTCTGGCGCGTCCAACTGCAGAGATGACGCCTTCGGAGAGGCTTTTGTCCTGGCGGACGAGCGTGCCATCTATATCGGAGACGATCAGGCGAATAGGGCTGCTCATCCCAGGTGATGCCAGCGTCGATGCGAGCGGTGCATCAGCGCATCCGCACTTTCTGGGCCGGCGCTGCCTGCGGCATAGTCCTCGGGAGTGCCCTGCGTCCACAGATCGAGGAGCGGCTGCACAGCGCGCCAGCCACCTTCGATTTGCGCGGCGCGCTGAAACAGCGTCTGGTCGCCGGATTGCACGTCATACAGCAAAGTTTCGTAGCCGGTCTGGTGGCCAACGTCGAAATGGTCACGGTAGCGGAAATCCATTGCCACTGGCGCAGTGTTCACGACGAGCCCAGGCCGCTTGACCACAAACTCGAGGCTGATGCCCTCGTCGGGCTGGATTTGCACCACAAGACGGTTGGGGGGCAGCCGGTCCACCACCGTCTCCTGGAAAAGCGCCAGCGGCACGTCGCGGAATTGGACGACGATCTCGGTATCACGGGTCGCCAGCGCCTTCCCGGTGCGTAGATAAAAGGGCACGCCCGACCACCGCCATGTCTCTACGTGCAACTTGAGTGCGGCGAAGGTCTCCGTGCGGCTGGCAGGGTCCACGTCGGGCTCGTCGAGATAGGCGGGAACGGCCTTGCCAGCGACTGAGCCCGAGCAATAGCGCCCGCGAATGGCCTCGGCCGGGTCGATCGGCAGGATGGCGGCAATCACCTTCTCCTTCTCCGTGCGGATCGCATCGGCATCGAAGCTGATCGGGGGCTCCATCGCTATCATCGCCAGTAGCTGGAAGAGATGATTGGGAACCATGTCCCGCAATGCGCCGGTGGCGTCGTAGAATCTGCCGCGGGTGCCGACGGTCACTGCCTCGGCCGCCGTTATCTGGACATGGTCAACGTAGCGGTTGTTCCAGACGGCCTCCATCATGGTGTTGCCGAAGCGTGTGACCATGATGTTCTGCACGGTCTCCTTCCCAAGGAAATGATCGATCCGGTAGATCTGGGACTCGCTGGCGCGGGAAAGGATTTGCCGGTTCAGCGCCTGCGCGGAGACAAGGTCGGTCCCGAACGGTTTTTCGATCACGACGCGGCGGAAACCATCGGTCTCGGTGAGCAGTCCTGCATCGCCGAGCTGATTGACGACGGTCCCGAAGAAAGTCGGCGCGGTGGCGAGGTAGAATATCGCGTTGCCGGCGAGTTGGCGGCCGAGACCCTGATACATTGCCGGGTCGGCGAAATCGCCTTTCAAATAGCGGATACGACTGCGGAGCCATTGCCAGTTGGCATCGTCCTCCACGCCTTCGTCAAGCGCCGCGCGCAGCTGTTCGTCGTCGATGTCATGATGGCTGACACCGACGAGCGCCAAATCCTCCTTCAGCAAGTCGGCCCGAGCGAGGTTGACGAGCGCGGGTATCAGCAAGCGGCGGGCGAGGTCTCCGAGTGCGCCGAAGATAACGAAGGTGGCAGAGGGCGCAGTCGGAGCATCGCTCATTGCGGCATCTCGACATGGCCACCGAAGCCGAACCGCATCGCCGAGAGCAGCTTGTCGCCGAACGTTGTGTCGACGCGGCTGCGGTAGCGCGCGAACAGTGCCGCTGAGAGCACGTAGGCAGGGACTGCCTCCTCCATTGCCGCCTCGATCGTCCAGTGACCCTCGCCGGAATCCGCGACCTGGCCGGAGAATTGTTCCAGCATTTGGTCCTTCGCGAGCGCCGTTGCGGTCAGATCGAGCAACCACGAGGAGATGACGCTTCCGCGACGCCAAACTTCGGCGATGTCCGTCAGGTTGAGGTCGAAGCGCTCGTCTTCCGGCAGCTTGGCCGATGACTTGCCCTTCAGGATGTCGAACCCCTCAGCATAGGCCTGCATCAAGCCATATTCGATGCCGTTGTGCACCATCTTGACGAAATGGCCCGAGCCGGCGGGACCGGTGTGGATATAGCCCTTCTCGGCACGGGCATCCTCGTTGGGATCGCCGCGATCCGGCGTGCGTGCGATCGTCCCGAAGCCTGGTGCCAGGGCCTCGAAGAGAGGATCGAGACTGACGAGCGTCGCAGCATCGCCTCCGATCATCATGCAATAGCCTCGGTCGAGGCCCCACACGCCGCCTGAGGTGCCCACATCGACATAGTGGAGCCCCTTCATGGCGCACAGCTTCGCCCGGCGGATGTCGTCCTTGTAGAAGCTGTTGCCGCCGTCGATGATTATGTCGCCTGGGGAGGCGAGGCCCATCAGCGTCTCGATCGTGCTCTCCGTCGGCGGTCCGGCTGGCAGCATCACCCAGAAGATGCGCGGCCCCTCCAGCGTGGCTGCGACCTCCTCAAGCGAAGCGGCGGGGGTCGCGCCTTCGCCGGCCAGCATGGCCACCAGCGGCGGGTTCCGATCATAGGCGACGATCTCGTGACCGCCGCGCATCAGACGGCGCGCGATATTGGCACCCATCCTGCCGAGGCCGATCATCGCTATACGCATCTGCTCATGCCTCAGCTTTCTGTACGGCATCCATCGCCAACGGACCGATGGAGTCGGTCGCGGACCTTTTGAGCGCTCGGGCCTTTTCAGCCGGCTGAGCCGATACCGTCGTCATGGATTTGGGCATCCACAGGAAAGCTGAGCTTCTGGGCGGTCTTCGGGAAGACCTGTTCGGACCCCGTTGGGTACCCGCCTGAGAGGCTTAGTACCGGCCGCGCAGAGTTCGACTACGCGTGCCGCTCTGCTCGACGAGCTATCCTGTTCGGCCGTGCTCAGGATCGCGGTCAGTGCGGAAAGATATGCGAGCGTCGATTCAGCGCCTTGGTTGGCATTGCGCCGGTCTGGATGGAGACCATCGAAGCAGGCGCCTCGTTCGACGTCCACGACGGGGATGCCAAGGTCGTTTGCCCCGAGAAACCAATTGAAGGCCCGGCGCGCTTCGCGCTTCCACCGGACGTCGCTGGTGACTCGGGCCGCGGTAAGGCATGCGCTCACCGCTGCACAAGCCTCGAGAGGCTGCTGGTCGAACGGCTGCGGGCGCCGCCTGTCGCTTCCAAATGTTTCGGTTCCGATCGGCCGAAAGTGCCCAGCTTCAGCCGTCTGCAGCGTCATCAGCCAGCGCAGCGTATCGAGGCCGGCATCAAGGTGAGACTCGTTGCCAGTGTCATGGCCGCTTTCGATGAGAGCTTCACACAATCGGGCATTGTCATAGCCGAGCCTGTCTTCGAACCAGATCCAGTCGGGCGCGGCGGCGTCAGACCAACGTTGGAACAAGCGATTGGACAGTTCTCCTCGCAGCTGTTCCAGATTGCGATGGCCCGGGAAGCGCCGGAGAAGCTTTGAGATGCCGAGCAGCCCGTAGGCCCAGGCACGCGGCGTGGTCAGCGCTACCAACGCCGGCGCCATCTCCAGCAAGCGCGCGGCGGCCCATCCGTCCAGGAATCGATCGTCTTTTCGCATTGCGACCGCCCCCAGCGCCCAGACCGTGCGGCCATGCGCGTCGTCGGCTCCCGCATCGTCGAGCCATGTGCGGTCGAACCCCATGAAATTGTGGACGCGGTTATCCTTTGGCGACCAGGCGTGCTCAACGAATGCGGCATATGTCAACGCAAGCTGCTCCTCGTGTGGAGTAAGAGAACGCAGCGTCGATAGTTCGGAGAGAAGCAACAGCGCGCGCGCGTTGTCATCGAGGCAATAGCCGTGTCTCCGGTCCGGAACCGCGAATTTTGTGTGCTGGGTTACGCCGACCATGTCGGTAAGAGCGGCGAGATGGTCCGTGTTTATCGGTGGAAGCGCCCTGTTCCAGGCTTCGTCATTTACAGGACGTATAGCCCGAGAAGCGCCGGAGCGTCTTTCAAATCGGACATCGGAGAAGACTTTCAGGTACTGCTTCGCCACGCTCGACCAGATCATCGCGCGACCGCGCTCGTACGCGCGGGTTCTAATCTCGCTACGCGACGCGCCATCGACGATCAATCGAGCGACGGCAGCTCCGAGTGCATCCGGTTCCGAAAAAGGCACCAGCACGCCACAATGGTCGGCGAGCAGTTCCTGCGCATACCAGAAGGGCGTGGAGACGACCGCTTTACCAAGGGCAACAGCGTAAGCGAGCGTTCCTGAAACGATCTGCGCTTCATTGGGGTAAGGCGATAGGTAGATATCGCATGCAGCCAAATGGTCGAGCAGCTCATCCAGTGAGAGATAACGGTCGACAAAGCAAATATTCTCGATGACGCCGAGTTCGGTTGCGAGTGCAACGAGGCTATCGCGATAGCGTTCGCCTTCATCCCTAACGAGGTTGGGGTGGGTCGCGCCGACAATCATATAGAGCAGATTGGGATGGTCGCGAACGAGTGCCGGCACTGCGCGAATTGCCGTTTCGATACCTTTGCCTGGACCAAGCAGGCCAAAGGTCATCAACAAGGTCCGGTCTGCAAGTCCCAGTTTGTGCTTCGCCATCGCCGGATCGATAAAGGCGCGGTCCGGAACGCCGTGGGGTATCACGGCGATGTGCTCGGTCGGGACATCATAGACGTCCTGCAGAATGCGCCGTCCTTTGTCCGCCATGACGACGAGGCGGGATGAGTGTTTGATGATGCCATCCATGACGCGACGTTGTGCAGGGTTGGGGTTGGCCAGTACGGTGTGCAGCGTCGTGACGATCGGAGCGTTGAGGCCGCTGAGAAGGCCAAGGATGAATTCACCGGCCTCACCTCCGAAGATCCCGAACTCGTGCTGAAGAGAAACGAGATCGACGTTCGACACGTTGAGGAAGTCGGCGGCGACTGCATAGGACGCGGGCGAGGCCTGCTGGATCTCCAGGGCGACATCGGGCGGATAGGCGTAAGTGTTGGCATCGTCCGTCAACGCGATCGTCATTGAAGAGAGATCGGAATCGCAGTTCTTCAACGCCTGCTGCAGATCGTTGGTGAAGGTGGCGATGCCACACTGCCTTGGAATGCAGGTTCCTACGACAGCGATACGCTTGAGCGGGGGAATGATCACAGAGTGGTTCATGCTCGACCTCAAATATGAAAATATCTCTCAGAGCGGCTCATGCCGCCTTGGGGGCCGCGTCCGCTGCTCCCTCGTGTTCGCGCCGCGGCAAGACGACGGTTGCCGAGCAATGGGGTTCATGATCCGACCATGTTGTCGGGCTTCGACCACCGTCCAGAGTCAAGGCCAATATTCTGTCTCCACGCCTGAGCAGCTTGGACACAGGATTGCGCGGCCGCGCCGGCCTGACGGCGTTAATGCTGGCGCGGTGACTTGGGCGATTGGCTTGCATTTCTTCGATTTATGGCAAGCACACACACGTCGCGTTACGTAATGTGCGCAGGACTTGCTGACCGGCGTCGCCTGAGCCAGGCCGCGCGTCGGCCGGATTCACGATGCTGAAATTGCTGAGGGCGGAACGCGTCAATCTCGTGCCAAGCTTGATCTGTGCGTGCGAGCGCTGGATCGCCAGGGGATCATCATCATTTATCGCGCGGTCGGGGCGATCCACGAAACTGTGGTCATTATGGCAACACCGACCATGACCAGACAGGCTGCGCCACCGAGCAGTTGCAGCCGCCGAGGAATGGGCTGGCCGTTCATCGCTTCGGAATCCGAGCCGAGCCATATCACCAGGGCAATAAGTGGGGCTGCAACAAAGCCGTTGACGACAGCACTCCATAGCAATGCCCTCATCGGATCGATCGAGGAGAAGTGCACAAGCACACCCAGCAACCCCGCGGCAGCAATTACGCCATAGAAGGCCTTGGCCCGCCCAGCGCTTTGCGCAAGGCCGGTCCGCCAACCAAATGCTTCAGAAACGGCATAGGCCGCAGAGCCGGCGAGCACCGGAATGGCGAGCATGCCGGTCCCGATGATTCCGACAGCGAAAAGCGCGAAGGCAAAATCGCCTGCAAGCGGTCGAAGCGCCTCGGCCGCTTGAGCAGCCGTATCAATCTGGGTGGTTCCAGCGACATTCAGAGTTGCGGCCGTCGTCACGATGATGAAGATGGCAATGACGTTCGAGAACAGCATTCCGAGCCAGCTGTCCAGTCGGATACGGCGCACTTGCCAGTCTGGCCCTGGCTCCGCATCACCAGCGCTGGCCAGGCCCGCTTCTTCGGCTTCCTGCGAGGCCTGCCAAAAGAAAAGATAGGGGCTGATCGTGGTGCCAAAGATCGCCGCCACCAGCATCCACGCTCCCGAGCCGGGCATGGCTGGTACTACAAGCCCGCGCAAGACCGAGCCCCAGGATACATGCACCACAAATGCCGTCGCCGCATAAGCCAGGAGCGCCAGGGTCATCCATCGCAAGAGCCGGGCATATCGCTGATAGTCCACAAACGTCTCGAGCAATGTTGAAGCAAGCGCAAAGACGATCACCCAGGGGTGCGGGGGACCGCCGCCTATGAGAGACATCGCCGAGCCCATTGCACCCAGGTCGGCCCCGAGATTGATGATATTTGCGATGAACAGGAGGAGGACAACGAGCCTTAGAACGGGTGATGGACAACGACGACGAATGGTTTCAGCCAGCCCGGCGCGGGTACTTCGCCCTATTCGACCACAGATCTCCTGCACGGCCGCGGCAAGCGGCCAGGTGAGAAGCATGGTCCAGCCAAGCATATATCCATAAGCCGCGCCGGCTTGCGCATAGGTTGCAATCCCGCTGGGATCGTCGTCGGCGGCTCCGGCAATAAATCCTGGGCCAAATATTTGGCGGATGCGTCGCAATCGGCGGGTGCGAGACGCCTTTGGGCGTGGAGCTTTCATCAAAGGGCCGTCCTGTTGGGAATCCGGCTCGCGCGCCAACGGGGTTCTCGTGCACGCTGGTCCCATTTTTCCAGTTCTTTGGTCGGCCGGTTACGGATCCTTGAGTTCGGTTTCGTGAATGTGGTCTGCGGGCAGCGGCATTTTCGCGCGAACGGACGTGGCGCGAGGAAAAGCTGTCGGGCAGCGCCCTTTCCAACTCCGGGAAATCCTCGAATTGCTCTTTCGGGCTGGAGTAAAGCGCGCGTAGCGACTGTTGCCGGTACACCCCTATGACGGGTCAATGGACCTTCACCATGCCGACACCCTTGATATTGTTGAATGAGTCGGTCTGGTGACACGCGAAGCACTGCTCCACGCGGGCGCTCTTCTCGCCGGTGATCGTCTTGTCCATCATTTCGAAGTGCATCATGTTATGGCTCGGCGGCGGCTTGTGGCACTGCGAACATTCGGTTGATTTGGGGCTGGGGTGGAGAAATCCGCTGATCTTCCAGCTGCTCGTGAGATGGCAGCTGGCGCAGTCCGTGCCGAAGAAGCCCTTATGCGTGTCCCGGGGGGCATGACAGGACTGGCAGTCGAGCCCCGCGGGATGGTTCATGCCACGCTGGGCGATCTTCTCGAGTACGGCATGATCCATGCGGACCGGCCGAATGTCTCTCCCCTGATGTTCGACATGGCAGCCGGCGCATTCCGTGACGTTAACGTGGAAGGCGGTCTCCGGCTTCATAAGCAATTCCGGCGCCGACGCATGGCAGGCAATACAGGTTTCGGCCTTGATCCCGCGATTGGGCGTGTGACAGCTCTCGCACTTGCCTTCGAGAAATGCATGGGCGTTCGATAGCGGCCCGGGTCGAACCGACGACGCCCATTGCGGCAGCGCGGTGCTGCCCGAGCGGTAGATGGTGAGGGGGACGGCGATCGCGGCGGCCACCGCGAGCGTCGCAAGGATCAGATAGACGATGGTCGTCCGGTTCATGGCCACCACCGCAGGCCGAAGTAGATGCTGCTCCAGATGTGCATCGTCAGCAATCCGTACATGATGATCGCCGCGACGATATGCACGACGATCCACCTGTCGAGCGTGGCCTTGATGACGTCGCGTGCGGTAATCGTGAATTCGAGATCGGCTATCGCGCCGAGCAGCGAGTCCAGCGGCAGTCCTGATGGATCAACGATGTTCTGACCGTGCAGATCGGCCGATACGGCCGCCAGGACGTCATAGCGGTCGCGCAGGACCTTGAGTTCCTTTTGCTGAAACCGCAATTCCTGGCCGACCTGCGCCAGATAATATCGGCCGATGAAGCCCGTGACGACGACTGTCAGCATCGCGATCACGAGGGCGATGCCGATCGGACTTTGAAACTTGTGCCCTGAATGGATAATCCCGAGCAGCGCGCCGATCGCGCCGGCATACACATGGAAACTGAGCAGTCCGCCAAGCGAGACGAGACGCTGCGTGCGCTGCTTGACCCACGCCTGCCGCTTCACGATGCTGTAGACGAGCAGGAGCACGAAAAGCAGGGCGGCGGCGATGCCGAACAGGCCTCCCGCCAGGCTCCCGGGGAACCGCGGCGCGGAATGCAGCAGGAAGGCCGGGACCAGCAGCGCAAGAGCGGTCAAGAGAGCGCCGACCGTTACTTTCTCGGTTTCGGTCATCTCAAGCGTCCACCACGAGATCGCCCACCGATTTTGCCTGGCAGGCGAGGATGATACCGTCGGCCTTCTCGTCGGCGGCGAGAGCGTCTTCCACTTCCATCGTCACTTGGCCCTGCCGCAGCGGGACCTTGCACCTTCCGCAGATGCCGACCCTGCATTCATAGTCGATGGCCACGCCAATGGCCTCCGCCGCCTCGAGCACGGACTGATCGGGTGCGAGTGCACCGCTTTTGCCGGACTTCGAAAAAGCGATCGTCGCCTGCGCGGAAGGAATGGCGGGCGGCGTCTGCGGGGCGGCCGATGCCGAGCTGTCGGTCGCGGTCTCCGCCGGTTCATCTTCAAGGACGGGTCCGCCCTTGGGGGGCGCGAATTCCTCCGTCTTTACCTGCTCCGCCGGCACCTTGAGCTGCGCAAGCGCCGCCTTCACCGCGTCCATCATCGGCGGCGGGCCGCACAGGTGAACGCGCCTGCTGGCGATTTCGGGAACGGAAGCGGCGATGAAATCGGCCGTCAAATAACCGGAAGGCCCGGCCCAGTCGGTCCCTTCGGGCTTTGCGACGATGGAGACGATGTGAAGCTTGTGGTGGCGCCGCGCCAGATAGTCGCATTCCTCGCGAAAGATCAGATCCGTCGGCGTGTTGACACCGTAGAGGAGGTAGATGTCGTGTTCATAGGAGCGGTCCGTCAGGCTGCGCAGCACACTCATCATCGGTGTGATGCCGACTCCGCCGGCGATCAGGACGATCCCCTCGGCTTCCTTGCCGGTGAAGAAGAACCGGCCCGCGGGCGCCGCAATCTCGAGAAGGTCGCCCGTAGCGGCATGATCATGGAGATGGCGCGATTCCAGCCCATATTGTTCGCGCTTGATCGTGAGCTCGATATAGTCGCGCTGTGTGGGCGACGACGAGATCGTGTAGGATCGTCGGACCTTCTGGCCTTCGATCTCCGAGGTGATCGAGGCATATTGGCCGGGCAGGAACGTGAACGGCATCGGCCCGCGGTTCGGTTCCATGAGCCGGAACGTCTTGACGCTCGGGGTCTCGTCGAAGATCGCGGTGATCCGCAGGACGCCTTTCCACAGGCGCGGCGCTGCCGGCGTGGCGCTGCCGGGCGTAGCTGCGCCTGCAGGAGCAGCGGGCGCCGGCACGATGGGGGCCGGGGCCGGAGAGGTGGCCGGACTGGCCGGTGGTGTAGCCCCGCCTGGTGCGAGCCGCTCCACCAAGCTTGCGATGCGGCGCAGCCGCGCCCATCGGAGTAGCAGCGCCGCAACCAGAGCCGCCGCCAGCAGCGCCATCGCGATCAGGTGCCACCAGGAAAGGCCCGCCAGCTCGTTTCCGTATGCCATCTGGTCGCTGACGGCAAAACCCGACTGGGTCTTGAACCAGCTCAGGGCAATCTGCCGGGGAGGGCGGCCCTCTTCGAGGCCCCTGAGCGCGCCTGCTCCGCTGTCCGCGAGTGCGAGGCCTTCGCGGGCGCCCCTGATCGCATCCTGGGCTCCTTTCGTGTCGTTCGACATGAGAGCGTGGTGAAGCCGGGCTTGCTCCGCGGTCAGGACCTCGGCGCCCGACCCCAGGCGGGCGAGAGCCGCGGCGCGTACCGTCCGTCGTGCCTCATCGGTCAGGACGGGCCAGTCCATCAGCGAGGGGTAGAAGGGTTTGGCGCCGCCGTTTCCACAGCATCCCGCCGGTCCCGCGCCCATTTTGGTACCCGGCGACGGCACCATCATCCCTTTCATCATCGCCGCCATGGGATCGGCAGCTTTCGCCGCGGCCGGAGCTGCTGCCCCCATCACGTTGCCCGCTGGCATCGCCGCTGGCGCGGCGGCTCCGCCCGCTGGATGATGCGACGCGTGCTCTGACTCGGCCATCTGCGCCGACGCTGGCGGTGATCCGGAGATCATCGCCAGCGCGAGTGCGATACCGCTCGTCCTCAAAGCCCGCGATAGCTTGAGGCCGGTGATGTTGTTGTGAGGGCGCGTCACCTGAGGACTTCCTTACATGTCATCCTTCATGGGCATCGGCTTGTCCGCGGGCATCGGCGCCGGCTTCGCGGTGGCGGGTTTCGCATGGCGGCGGTGCGGGGCTGCCTTGTGCTTGGCCATCGGCATCTTCTTCATGCCGCAGCATCCGGCCTTCTTTGCCATCGGAGGCATGGCCGCAGGCATCTTGTCGTCCTGCATCGGCATGCCGGCCATGCCTGGCATCGCGTCGTGCTTCTCCATGCCGCCTGCCGGCATCGACCCGTTGGCGGAGGGCGCAGACTGGGTCGACGGATGGCCGGTGGTTTGCCCCTGGGCCGAGGCGATGGCGGGCGACAGCACGATTGCACCCCCTAGGGCGAGCGCGCGCAAGCGGGAAGAACGCGTCATGATCATGATCAATACTCCATTGCTATGACCGGCCGAACATCCGGCTGGCAACGGCCCCGAGGGACCACAAATCGATTTTCGCCAATATACGTAGTTTCCTGTTTCCCCGGCGTTGTCGCCCGGGCGCCCGGAGCCGGCGCCGATGCTCAATCATCGCGCGGGGTTCCCGTCGCCCGCTGCCAGGGCCAACGACCCTTGATCTCGACCTCTAGCGAGAAACTCAGGAAGGTTCGTATCAGCACAATGCCGGCAAGGACCGCGAGACTGCTAAGCGTTGGCTGGATCGCGATAGTGTTGATGATGTCGGCCGCAACCAGGAATTCGAGTCCGAGAAGAATGGCTTCACCGAGGCTCGACCTGAAGTTGCCGACGACATGTTGGTCGATCGGACCTTTCAGGGATTGCTGCAGGAATCTGATCAGCGAAGAACCGGCGCCCACGACGATGATCGCCGTCCCGGTGACTTCGATGGCACGCGTGATCCAGTGGATGCCCTCCACAATGAGGCTCTCGGTCATCACGGACACCTGTGCATCACGTGGCGAACTCTGCGACCTCCCAATGCGACGAGGCGATCGGGTTCGCGTTCGATGATCACCATGCGTTTGTCAGGCCGCCCCGGGGCGACTGTCTCTGGCCGCGCCAGGGAATAAAAGATGATGTCACCGCGTTCGTACCACGTCCCGGTGGCCTGCGGTGCACGGTCGGGCAAACTGATCTCATTATAAGATCCATCCGCCCGGAACTCCCAGGCTGTACCGGTCTTGCACCCGGACCGGGCGTCGAATGACCAGATACCGATGAGATCCGTCTTCGAGCCCAAATGCTGACCGGGCAGATGCTCGGCAACAGAAGGCTGGGCCAGGCCGCCAACCGCAGCGATAACAGCCAAGGCTAAACTTGCTCGGCTGAGGAGCGCGCGCGCTTGGCGCCGACTTGCCCAAAGCAGCAGTAAACCCAAACGCTGCAAAACAGGTCTCATATGGACGCCTTCACTGCGCGGGCGGCATGAGGGTCGCCGTCGCCAGGTGGGCTTCCCCTGGGAATGCTCGCGAGATGCGCGAGGATCGGGCAATCCGCGATGGGAATGTCGATCGAGCATTGGGCGGACAGGGCGGACAGGGCGGTCTTGATGCGGGTCAGATCATCGATACGGGTGGTCGCTTCATTTATCTTGCTCTCGGTGATGGCCAGGACATCGGCGGTTGTCGCGGTGTCGGACGCGCGCAAATCGAGCAGGCTTCCGATTTCGCGAAGCGTGAAACCCAGCTGCTGCCCCTTGCGAATGAACCGCACGCGCTCGAGATCGGCGTCGCCATAGGTGCGGTAACCGGCAGAAGACCGGGCGGGCGGAGGAAGCAGACCGTTGCGCTCGTAATAGCGAATGGTATCGGGACGGATGCCGAGCGCACGCGACAGCTTTCCGATCGTGAAATATGTCATGGCGCGTCTCCGTTGCCGCGACCATTCGAAAGGTCGCGGCATTATTCCTTCGAATTGGTCTTGCTCAGGTCGGGCAGTGCCGGGGTTTTCAGCCTGCTCGGCTTACATATCCTTCATCGGGGCGGACTGACTGTTGTCGGGCGTGCTCGTAGGCGGGGCGCCATTGGGCATCATCGGCCCACCCCGGCGCATGTCGCTGTGGTCCATATCCTGACGGTGGCGCTCATCCATATCGGCCGCCGTGTTGTCGGTCCCGACAGAGTCCGTGGCGGCGGCGGTGTCGTTTTCAAGAGCGCCGGGCGCGCTTGCAGAGGCATTGGAGGCAGCCTGGTTTTGCGTGCCGTCCGTCTTCTTGCCGCACGCAGCAAGCGTTCCGAGAAGCGCAAGGGCTGTGAGCCCCGAGACGATCTTCCCGGACGTATTCGTGAGGTGAGTCTTCATGATGTGTCTCCGAATGAGAGTGAGCGGTCGAACGCAAATCCCGTCGGACGAGCTTGATAAGCGTGCTCGACCGACAGATCAGGGTGTCATTGCTGCTTGAGAATCTGCAGGCAGCGATCGTGCGAGAGATTCATCGGGTTGCGCCCCTGTCCCTTCATCTCGTTGTGATCATGGGGCGTCGCGAGACCCATATTGTCTTCCATGGCCTTGCAGCTCGCGATCTGCGCGCTAGTCGGCGGAAGGGTCGCGCAAGCGCCGAGCAGCGCCAGTGGTAGCAATCCCAGCGAGATAGAGTATTTCATGTTCAGTCCTTCCCTGTGCAGGTGGTGTGGTCCTCTCCCACGGACATTTGTTCTGGCTGATCTGCGGCCAATTGAGACAGCCGCCCGTCCCGAACCAGAAAGAGGATCGGGCAAGGGTCGCTTTCGGCTTCGTGCGAGGGCGCTTCACCCAGCTGCTCAAGGCCTGTTTCGATAAGCTTGAGCTGTTCCACCCTGACCAGTGCTTCGCGCAGTTTGACCCGCGTGACGGCGAGGATATCCGACCCGGCGAGGGCGTCTCCGGCCCGCACCAGCAGGAGCGCGTGCGTTTCGGTGAGGGTGTAACCGAGCCCCTGTGCAGCGCGAACGAACTTGATGCGTTCGACGTCTGCAGGATGATAGACGCGGTATCCTGCACTGGTCCGTTGCGGAGCGGGGAGCAGGCCGGTGCGCTCATAATAACGTATGGTGTCCTTTCGAACGCCGGCAGCCTCGGCCAGCTCACCGATTCTAAGCCGTGACATGGCAAGTCTCGGAGGCACAGTGCCGCTTGGACCTAGGTCCAGGGTCAAGAGAAATATTTGGACGTCGGTCGATCATCGCCGCTCTCCTGTCCGCTCAAAGGCCGCGCGACTTTTCGTCGCTTGCGGCCGCCATCAGGCATCATGGGGAGCGGCAAGCCCCTCCCCGGCACGCCCTTATTTCTTGCGGAGCTCGACGATGTCGTGAACTGCGGGAGCGCCGTCGGCGACGCTCACATGCGCAAAATGGTCGTCAAATATATGATCGACCCTGACGTGGCCGATGAGGTCTCGGCGATAAGCGGGGCCGCTTCCTTTGTAGCCGGAGCCGGGCAGCGTCTTCACGCGATAGACGTCAAGCACCTGTCCGACTGTCGCGCCATCTGCTTTGCCGACACACACGATCGTTCCGGTCGTGTCCTTGCCGATGATCGATCCACGCATAAAAAAGCTGTGGCCGATGCCGGTCGCCAGAGCGGGGACCGCGCCGGCGAGGGCGATACTCGCCATGGCCATCGATATTGACTTCTTGAAGCGCATCTCGATTCCTTTCAATTCATGTCTCGTGCACCCAGGCCGGTGTTCGTCGCTTGGTTGCGAGCGATCGTGCCGGTCTCGTTCTGCAGCGAGGTGGCGTTGATGGTGGGGACGGCGGTCGCCGTCCCCGCTGCCGACTTATTTCCTGCGGAGTTCGACGATGTCGTGGACCTTCGGCGTGCCGTCGGCGATGCTCACATGCGCGAAATGGTCATCGAAAATGTGATCGATCTTGACGTGCCCGACGGCCACGCGCCGGAAGCCCGCGCCGGGGGTCTTCGAAGGTCCAGGTGTGCTTTCCACACGGTAGACCTCGAGGACCTGGCCTACGGTCGCGCCGTCGGCCTTACCCACACAAACGACCGTTCCGGTCGTGTCCTTGCCGACGATCGATCCACGCATGAAAAAGCTGTGGCCGATGCCCTGGGCGTAGGTAGGCGCGGCGCCGAGCACGGCGAGGCCTGCAAGCGCGATGGTGATCTTCTTCTTGAGCAACATGGTGGAAGCCTCCTTGGCTGAGTTTACAAGACCCGCCGAGGAAAACTGGCGGTGAAGAACCTTTCTTCGCCACCAAGACTATGGACCCGGCTCCCGACTCAATATGCGTAATGTTACGAAGCCCCATCAAAGCTCCGGGCAAACCCCGTGCCAAAACGTCGTCGCACTAATCGCATCTTTTGATACGCTCCCGCTACTAGCGGGTTGTGCTCTGGCGATAAGGGGTACGCGTACTCGATGGCCTGTAAATTAGGGCGATTCTCGCGGTCCAGGGTGCCGTCGGGCGGTACAAGGATCAAATCACTCACGCCCGCAGTATGCAACAGGATCATCATAGCTGCTCGGGCCGCTCAAGGAATTGATAGCGACAAAGCCGGTCGACATCAGGGCGCCCTCAGAACTTGGCCGGTTAAGCGTCGCCGCCCAAGAGCCTGGCTGAACAATGCAGAGGTACGGCGCAGCGGAAACCCGGCTATGATCAAAGTTGAATGTCCATCCTCCCGGTCATACTCCAGGTGATCTTGGATCCCTTTGGGTATGAAGTGAGTTGCAGGCATGCCCCCTTGGCAGCCGAGGAGGGTGAGGAGCCTAGAGGTAGGACGGAGTCGGTCAATGGAAGACAAGAAGAATGGCATGGGCATAGGCATGGGCTATGGCCGGTTCGTGGCGATGATTGCGACGTCTACGGTCGTGATGTTCGGGCTGATGTATCTCAACACCTATGCGCTGAGCCATGTCCAGTTCAGCCAGACGCGCACCTGGATGGCGCTCGTCATGGGCGCGGTCATGGCGGTGATCATGCTCAGTTTCATGTGGGGCATGTACAAGAACACCCGCCTCAATATCGGCATCCTGCTCGGTAGCGCTGCCATTTTTGGTTTAGCGCTTTGGCTGGTGCGGAGCCAGGAAACGGTCGACGACGTCTCCTACATGAAGGCGATGATCCCGCACCACTCGATTGCGATCATGACCAGCGAGCGCGCGCACATCAAGGACCCCGAGGTTCGAAAGCTGGCCGATGGCATCATCGACGCGCAGGTACGCGAGATCGCCCAAATGAAACAGATGATCGCGCGCCTGCAAGCTAACCCGGCGCCGGATGGCGCTCCGGACCTGCCCTCCTATCGCGATCGCGGTGCGTCGCCCCCGCCACCGCAAACCGACGAAAGCACCGGAATAGATACACGAAAGCCGATTTCCTGAGGTGTGTTCTTCGAAGTAAACAGGATGGGCACATGATCGGGTACTGTCGGAAAGGCTTCGTCATGCGCATCTTGCTCAAATATCCAGCGATCGACGCTCTTCGCGAAAGAAGCAGGATGGTGGAAGTATGACCGACATCGAGCGCAGCGGTCCGAGTGGCGCCAAAGGCGCTTCTGAGATCGTCCTCGTCACCGGAGCGAGCGGTTTTATCGCCGCGGCCCTGATCGCCCGGCTCGGCGAGCGCTACACGGTCGTCGGTCTCGATCGCGCCGGTCCGCCCGAGCCACCACCGCCCGCCGCCGCTATCGACATTGATGTCGGCTCGGATGAAGCGGTTCACGCTGCGCTCGAGGAGGTTCGCGCGCGATACGGCAACCGCATTGCTTCCGTCATTCATCTCGCCGCGTATTATGACATTTCTGGCGATCCCAATCCGCTCTACGACAAGGTAACCGTCCAAGGGACACGGCGGCTGATCGACGGACTCCAGTCGTTCGATGTCGAGCAATTCGTCTTCGCCAGCACGATGCTGGTCCATAAACCGACCGCCACTCCGCAGGAGCGCATCAACGAGGAATCGCCGATCGGTGCCTCCTGGGCGTACCCGCAGTCCAAAGTCGACACAGAGGCGCTGCTGCACGAGCGTCACGGACGGATACCCGTCGTCTACCTGCGACCCGCAGGAGTCTATGCCGACGAGGGACGCTCAGCGTTCCTCGCACAGCAGATATCGCAGATCTACGAGCACCGCCTGATCTCGCATTTCTATCCTGGCATGCTGTGCGCGGCGCAATCATCGGTGCACCGCGATGACCTGGCGGAAGCCGTGGTGCGCCTGGTCGATCGGCGGCACGATCTTCCGTCTGAACTGCCCCTGCTCATCGGCGAACCCGATGCCCCCGGCTACGCCGAAATCCAGGACATCGTCGGCGAGGCGCTCCACGGCGAGGGCTGGAAGACGATCCGCATCCCGCAGCCGCTCGCGAAGGCTGGTATCGTTCTTCAGAACGAGGCACTCGGCGACGACGATTTCATCCAGCCCTGGATGATCGACAGCAGCAACGACCACTACATTCTCGATATCTCGCGCGCACGGTCGCTACTTGGATGGGAGCCGAAGCACAGTCTTCGCGAAACGCTTCCGACGATCGTTGCGGCGTTGAAGCGCCACCCGCGCGCCTGGTACCGGAACAACAAGCTCAACGAAAACCTCGTCGCCTGGAACGACAAGTCCGATCCGAAGCCGGCCGAGCTGGACCATAACCCGCCTGAAGCGGCAGCCGGCGCGATGCCCGGCATGGAGCACGGAGCTAAGGACCATGGCAACATGGATCATGCCGCTGTGGGGCACGGGGCTGGGGACATGGCGATGTCCAGCCACGGTGCACATGGCGATCACATGGCCATGATGGACCGCGACGAGCGCCGTGCGCGCTGGGCGCTCTACGCCAACATCGGCCTCGGTCTGTGGCTCGCCTCGAGCCCGCTCATCTACGACTCCATGACCGCGCAGCGCGTCGGTGAGGCGGCGCGGTTCGTAACGGTCGATCGCGGTCTGCCGTCGATCGAGTGGCGTGCAAGCGCGCTGGCCGTAAGCGATCTTGTCAGCGGGCTTGCCATCGCGCTGTTCGGTGCGCTGTCGCTTGTACCACGCACCAAGACGTGGGCTCAGTGGGCGGTCGCATTCGTTGGGATCTGGCTGCTGTTCGCGCCGTTGATCTTTTGGAGCCCGAGCGCGGCGCAGTACAACAACGATTTGCTCATCGGCTCGGCTGTGATCGCGCTGTCGGTGCTCGTGCCGATGATGCCGGGTATGAGCATGGCAGGGATGATGGACCCCAAGAACATCCCACCCGGCTGGACCTATTCCCCGTCTACCGATGCCCAGCGGCTGCCGATCGTCGTGATGGGTCTGATAGGTCTTCTTACCTCGCGCATCCTGACGGCATACCAACTGGGCCACATCGATAGCGTCTGGGAACCCTTCTTTGTCGGCTCGTTGAGCGATCCGCGCAATGGTACCGAGGAGATCATCACGTCTAACATGTCAAAGGCGTGGCCGATTCCCGACGGCGGTCTCGGCACCATCAGCTACGTGCTCGAGATCCTGATGGCGGTGATGGGCACCCGCGACCGCTGGCGCACGATGCCGTGGATGGTGACCTTCTTCGGCATCCTGGTCATTCCACTCGGCGTGGTCAGCATCTATTTCATCATCAGCCAGCCCATCGTCATTGGCACCTGGAGCACGCTGGCGCTGATCGCCGCCCTCGCCATGCTGATCATGATCCCTTTCGCGCTCGACGAGGTCATCGCCATGGGTCAGTTCCTTGTGTGGGCGAAATGCCGCGGCAAGCCGCTGATTCGCACCTTCTTCCAGGGCGACGCGAGCGAGGCCGGCAGTGAGGACGCCTCCGACCTGATGTCGTCGCCTGCCGCATTTTGGGCCGATGCAAAGCGGGGGCTGACCCTGCCGTGGACGCTGGCGGTCAGTATCGCGCTCGGCGCATTCCTCATGCTCACGCGGGTGACACTGGGCAATGAGGGCGCCATGGCGAACAGCGACCATGTCATTGGTGCCCTGGTCATCACCGTCGCGATCATCGCCACCGCCGAAGTTGCCCGCGCCGTGCGCTTCATCAATGGCGCGCTCGGCGCCTGGCTGGTTGCTGCCCCTTTCCTGCTGACGGGGGCCGGCCACCTGGGAACGATCGTTTCGGTGATCATAGGGCTCGCCCTCGTCGGTCTCAGCCTTCCGCGCGGCAAGCGCAGCGCTGAACATTATGCGAGCTGGGACAAATATGTGATCTGAGGGTCGCTCTGCTCGACGTGGAATTGAACAGGAAAAGATACGTCACGTCTGTTGGGAATGCGGGACTCCGAACGGTCAACTTACGGCCGTGCGACCGGGTCGCTGAGATGTGAAATGCGGCCTGCTCGGGTGCAATAATGCTTTTCGACTGCATAAATCGACGCGAGTGCGAGAGGTCTGCAACGACCCTGGATTGCCCATCGACGAATGTCGGTTCGTGATCGCTACGGTAATCTTGCGACCGTCTGCCACTTTTTGAGGGGTAGGCGGCGGTCGCGCGTATTATGAAGAGTGGTAGCCTTGATGAATGGGTGCGGTGAAGGACGATATGAAACTCAAAGTCGCATTGTCGTTGGTCCTTGCGTCGGTTTCGGTCGCCAGCGCGGCGGCGACGCCTATCGTGGTTCACCGCGATCCGGGCTGTGGCTGCTGCGCGCAGTGGGCGGCGCAGGTGCGTAAGCAGTTCGGGCGCCAAGTAACCATCATCGACGATCGCCAGCGCTCCAGCTTCCAGCGGACCCAAGGCGTTCCTTCGGGCCTGTCATCCTGCCATACAGCGATTGTAGACGGCATGGCATTCGAGGGTCATGTCCCGATTACCGACATGAAGCGCGTCCTTGCCCAGAAGCCGCGCGGCGTGCGTGGACTTGCGGTTGCCGGGATGCCGATGGGCTCGCCGGGGATGGAAGTCCCGGGGCAACACGTGGACCCCTATAATGTCGTCGCCTTCGGTCCAGGTGGACAGCATGTCTTTGCGCGTCATGGCGGACGATGATGTCGTTGTTCTACGATAAGGACGGGTGTAAGAAGTAACGGCTGTGAAACGGGTACTGCATCTCTTCCTCCTGCTGGGAGCCTTGGTTGGCCTCATGGGCCAAGCGGCGGCCTATGCCTCTAACCCGGCCCCGGTTTCCGCGCCGATGGCGATTTCGGGAATGAGCGCAGATTGCATGAATGCGATGGCTCAGAAACAACAGCCCTCGGGCAAGCCCTGCAAGGGGCTGACGCTCGACTGCGTCGCATCAATGGGCTGTGTCGTTCCGATGGTTCTGCGCGACGCGCCGCGCGTCCCGGCATCGCCGGTGGCTCACGGAGCTATGGCATTCTGGACCACGACGTCGACCCTGCATGGCAGTGATCTGACCCCCGAGCCTGAACCACCGACTATCCTTGGCTGATCGACCACAGCCGTCAGGCTGACAGGATCGGTGCGCCTATCGCGCACTCAAACATCCTGTCCGATCTGCGGCTACCACGATGATTTGCCAAAGGATTACAGTCATGAAAAACCGTGTTTTCTACGCCCTGCTGGGCGTAGCCCTTGCCGCGCCTGCCGCCGCATTCGCCGGCCAGCCCGACCACAGCCAACAATCCGGTCATTATGAGTGGAAGTCGGTTCCCCAATATGGCCCGCGCGCCACGGGACCGGCTCAGCGGCGCGTCTGGGTGCCTGATACCGCGAAGATGGCCAACTGCGACTGCGACATGATGAAGATGAGCTCCGCGGATTGTATGAAGGAGATGCATGGCATGATGTCTCCGTCCGGCGCCTCGGCTGGCTAGCAGCAGGTTCTGGCCGCTTCAGGTCGCATAGACGGCTAGGCCAGCAGTGGCGGCGGGATACCCCTTCCTGCCGCCACTGACATGCCTGGTGTGCCACGCTTGCCTGAACCTCCGATCAGGAGATCTCCATGCGATTATTTTTGTGTATGCCGCTGTTAGCGGCAATCCCCGGCATTGCCTTCGCCGAGCCGCTCACCTTCGACGCGGCCCTCCAGCGCGCCCGGCAGGAAGCGCCGTCGCTCAAGGCGAAGGCGCTCGGTGCCAACGCCGCCCGTTCCGTGCGCGGCGCGGCCGGCGCCCTGCCTGATCCGACGCTTGCAGTTGGGATCGACAGTTTCCCGGTATCGGGACCGCTCGCGTTCGAGCCGCAGCGCGACAATTTCAGCATGGCGCGGGTCGGCGTGTCCCAGGACATTCCCAATCTCGCCAAGCGCCATGCGCAACAGGCGCGCGCCGACAGCGACATACTGGCGGCCGAGGCTGGTACCGCAGTCGAGGCGCGCACGGTCGAGGTTGGCACCGCGCTAGCCTGGATCAACCTGGCCTATGCCGAGCGCAGGCTTGCCGCGCTCGACGATGTTCTGTCCCGTCTCGAGCGTGTGGTGGGAACGACGCCGGGCGCGGTCGCATCGGGAGGTGCGCGCCCGGCGCAGACCCTTGCAGGGCGCCAAGCCGTCGCCGCGATGCAGGATCGCCGCAGTGAACTCGTCTCGAACGTGGCGCGGGCACGCGCGACGCTAACCCGCTGGACCGGAGACCCCGCGCCGGAGATCGCCGGACCGATCCCCGATTTTGCGGTCGACGCAGCGGGTCTGCGCGCAGGACTCGACCGCCACCCCACCATCCAGATGATCGATGCCCAGGCCGGGCAGGCGGATGCCGATGTGCGCGTAGCCGATGCCGGCCGGCGTTCCGATTTTGGTGTCAACCTGGCCTACCAGCGCCGCGATCCCCGGTTCGGCGACTATGTCTCGGCCGGTGTGACAGTCAGCCTGCCGTTCTTCACGCGCAGTCGCCAGAATGCCGGGATCGCGGCAGCCCAGGCAAATGCCGGACGAGTGCTGGCTGAACGCGAGGCCTCGCGGCGCGCGCTCGCCGCCGACCTTGATGCGGATATCGCCGACCATGTCATGCACCATGAGCAATGGATGCGTGCGCAGAGCACACTGCAACCGCTCGCTGAGCAGCGCGTGAAATTGGAAACCGCCAGTTATGCGGCTGGTCGTGCCAGTCTCGTCGATATCGCCGACGCCTATGCCGCGCTGGCCGATGCCACCATCACGACTCTTGATCGTGAAGCCCTGGTCACCGCGGACGGTGCGCGGCTGACACTCACCTACCGGAGCGAAAATCGATGAGCCAGGTTATGATAGCCCGCGGGTGGCTCTTTGGCGCAGCTGCTGCTCTTGCGCTTGCTGCCGGCGGTCTCGGGTTCGCTCTAGCGGGCTTCCAGGGCACAAAAGATGGTGGGGCCGTAAAGCCGGCAGCGCGCAAAATTCTTTATTGGTACGATCCGATGATACCGGCCGAGCACCATGAGGGCCCCGGTCTCTCATCCATGGGGATGCAGACGATCCCTCGGTATGCGGACGAGGGCGGAGCAAGCGCGCAGGTGCCGGGCATTTCGGTCGACGCTTCCGCCTCGCAGGCGCTCGGTCTGCGGATCGCCACGGTGCAACGCGGCGAGCTGGCTAGCAGCCTCACCGCGACCGGCACAATCGACTTCAACCAACGCGATGTCGCGGTCGTCCAGGCACGCGCCGGGGGCTTCGTGCAGCGAGTCTATGGTCGCGCGCCGGGTGACGTGGTCGGCGCGGGGGCGCCGCTCGCCGATATCCTGGTGCCGGAGTGGGGCGGGGCGCAGGCCGAGTTTCTCGCGGTGCGCCGCACCGGCAACGCAGCACTGACCCAGGCGGCCCGCCAGCGACTCATGCTGCTTGGCATGCCGTCTGGCACCATCGCGTCGGTCGAGCGCGGCGGCCGTCCGCACAATGTCATCACGATCTCCACGCCGATCGGCGGCGTTGTCAAAACATTGGGCGTGCGGGCCGGCATGACACTGACGGCAGGACAGACGCTCGCAGAGGTGAATGGTCTCGGCACTGTCTGGCTCAATGCCGCCGTGCCCGAGGCGATCGCCGGACCGCTCAAACCCGGGCAAACCGTGCGGGCGACACTCGCGGCATTTCCCGGCGAGATCTTGTCAGGCCGCGTTTCAGCGATCCTGCCGCAGACGCAAGCCGACAGCCGGACGCTGACCGTCCGGATTGAGTTGCCCAACCGCAGCGGACGCCTGCGTCCCGGCATGTTCGCCACCGTGTCGTTTGGCGGAGTCACGCAACCGGCGCTGCTGGTGCCCTCCGAAGCGCTGATCCGTACCGGCAAGCGGACATTGGTGATGCTCGCGCTCGACAAGGGCCGCTATCGGCCGGCTGAGGTCCAGACCGGGCGGGAATCCGGGGGCCAGACTGAGATCCTGGCGGGCCTGGGCGAGGGTGAGAAGATCGTGGCGTCGGGCCAGTTCCTGATAGACTCCGAGGCGAGCCTGTCCGGAGTCCAGGCGCGGCCGATCGGGGGTGGCGCGCCCATAGCCGCCAATCCCGCCGTTATCGGCAGACTCTACGAGACTGTCGGCAAGATCGAGCAGATCACCGCCAATACGGTAACACTGAGTCACGAGCCGGTGCCGGCTATCGGCTGGCCAGCGATGACGATGACCTTCCAGCTTCCCGATCCTAAGGTCGCGCGCGGCCTCAAGACCGGCGATCGGGTCCGTTTCGGATTCGATCAACCTCCGGCTGGGCCGACCGTGCGTCGCATGGCGAAGGTAGCTGGCCAGTGATCGCCCATCTCATCCGCTGGTCGGTCAGGAACCGCTTCTTCGTTCTGATCGGCGTACTGGCGCTCATTGGCGTGGGCGTCTGGGCGGTGCGATCGACCGCGATCGACGCGCTCCCCGATCTCTCCGACACGCAGGTCATCATCCGCACCAGCTACCCCGGCCAAGCGCCGCAGATCGTCGAGAACCAGGTCACCTATCCGCTGACCACGACCATGTTGTCGGTGCCCGGCGCCAAGACGGTGCGTGGCTATTCCTTCTTCGGCGACAGTTTCGTCTATGTGATCTTCGAGGACGGCACCGACCTCTATTGGGCGCGCAGCCGCGTGCTCGAATATCTCAACCAGGTGCAGGGGCGGCTGCCAGCAAGCGCCCGCAGCGCGCTCGGACCGGACGCCACCGGGGTTGGCTGGGTCTATGAATATGCGCTGGTCGACCGCACCGGCCGCCACGACCTGTCGCAGCTCCGAGGGATTCAGGACTGGTTCCTGCGCTACGAGCTGAAGACGGTGACCGGCGTCGCCGAGGTCGCCAGCATCGGCGGTATGGTCAAGCAGTATCAGGTGCTGCTCGATCCGGTGAAGCTGGCCGCTTATGGGATCACCCATCAGCAAGCGGTCCAGGCGATCAGCCAAGCCAATCAGGAAGCGGGCGGCTCGGTGCTGGAGATGGCCGAGGCCGAATATATGGTTCGCGCCTCGGGCTATCTGAAGACGCTCGACGACTTCCGGGCGATTCCGCTCAGGACCGCCGCCGGTGGCGTGCCGGTCCGGCTCGGCGATGTCGGCACGATCCAGATCGGCCCCGAGATGCGGCGCGGCATCGCCGAACTGAACGGCGAAGGCGAAGTCGCCGGTGGCGTGGTGATCCTGCGTTCGGGCAAGAATGCGCGCGAAACGATCGCGGCGGTCAAGGACAAGCTCGCCGACCTGAAAAAGAGTCTGCCACCCGGTGTCGAGGTGGTCACGGTCTATGATCGTTCGCAGCTCATTGATCGCGCAGTCGAGAATCTCACCCACAAGCTGGTCGAAGAGTTCATCGTCGTCGCCATCGTCTGCGGCCTGTTCCTCTGGCACGTCCGTTCAGCGCTGGTCGCGATCCTCACTCTTCCGCTGGGGGTGCTGGCGGCGTTCGTCGTGATGCGCTTCCAGGGGGTGAATGCCAACATCATGTCCTTGGGCGGCATCGCCATCGCGATCGGCGCGATGGTCGATGCGGCCGTCGTCATGATCGAGAATGCCCACAAGAAGATCGAGCACTGGGAACAGGATCATCCGGGCAAGCATCTCGAGGGCGAGATGCGCTGGATTGTCACCACCGAAGCCGCCGCAGAGGTTGGCCCCGCCCTGTTCTTCAGCCTGCTGATCATCACGCTCTCCTTCATTCCGGTGTTTACACTCGAAGGACAGGAAGGGCGGCTGTTCGCGCCGCTCGCTTTCACCAAGACCTACGCGATGGCGTCGGCGGCGATCCTATCGGTGACCTTGGTGCCGATCCTGATGGGTCTGCTGATCCGGGGGAAGATCCCGCCCGAGCAGTCCAACCCGGTCAACCGCTGGCTCACCAACCTCTACCGGCCCGCGATCGACTGGACGATGCGGCGGCCCAAGACAGTGCTCCTGATCGCCGCCTTGGTGTTCGCGACCACGGCCTGGCCGCTCACCCGCCTCGGCGGTGAGTTCATGCCGAATATGGACGAAGGCGACCTGCTCTACATGCCCTCGGCACTGCCGGGGCTCTCGGCGGCGAAGGCGTCGCAACTGCTCCAGCAGACCGACCGGCTCATCAAGACCGTGCCCGAGGTGGAGAGCGTGTTCGGCAAGGCTGGGCGCGCTGAGACCGCCACCGATCCGGCGCCGCTCGAGATGTTCGAGACCACCATCCAGTTCAAGCCGCGCGACCAGTGGCGACCGGGCATGACGCCTGACAAGTTGATCGACGAACTTGACCGCACGGTGAAACTCCCCGGCCTCGCCAATGTCTGGGTTCCGCCAATCCGCAATCGCATCGATATGCTGGCGACCGGCATCAAGAGCCCGATCGGGGTCAAGGTGTCGGGGTCCGATCTCGTCCAGCTCGACCGTATCGCCCATGACGTCGAGACGGTGGCCAAGACCGTGCCTGGCGTCAGTTCGGCGCTCGCGGAGCGGCTGACCGGTGGGCGCTATGTCGATGTCGACATCGATCGCGCTGCCGCCGCCCGGTTCGGGCTCAACATCACCGATGTGCAGGCGATCGTTTCGGGTGCGATCGGGGGCGAGACGATCGGCGAGACCGTCGAAGGCCTAGCCCGCTACCCGATCAGCGTGCGCTACCCGCGCGAGGTGCGCGACAGCCTGGAAGGCCTGCGCACGCTGCCGGTCCTGACGCCGTCGGGGCAGCAGATCACGCTCGGCACGGTCGCGAACATATCGATCGCTGAAGGGCCGCCGATGCTCAAGACCGAAAATGCGCGGCCCTCGACCTGGGTCTATGTCGATGTCCGCGGCCGCGATCTCGCTTCGGTCGTCGGCGATCTCCAGCGCGCGGTGGCGAAGCAGGTCAAGCTCTCGCCGGGCGTCAGCATCGCCTATTCCGGCCAGTTCGAATATCTCGAGCGGGCGGTCGACAAGCTGAAGCTGGTTGTGCCCGCGACGCTGCTGATCATCTTCGTGCTGCTCTATATGATCTTCCGCCGGTTCGACGAAGCCGCGCTAATCATGGGCACGCTGCCGTTTGCGCTCACAGGTGGCATCTGGATTCTCTATTTGCTAGGTTTCAACCAGTCGGTTGCGACCGGCGTCGGGTTCATCGCGCTCGCCGGCGTTTCGGCGGAGTTCGGCGTGGTGATGCTGATCTATCTGAAGAACGCGCTTGAGGAGCGGGACGCCCATCTGAATGCAGCCGAGGTAGAGGCCGCGGTGCGCGAAGGCGCGCTGCTTCGCGTCCGGCCCAAGGCGATGACGGTCGCGGTGATCCTCGCCGGCCTGTTGCCGATCCTGCTCGGCTCGGGCGCGGGCTCGGAGGTGATGAGCCGGATCGCCGCCCCGATGATCGGCGGCATGCTCACCGCGCCGCTGCTGTCGATGTTCGTCCTGCCCGCCGCCTATCTGTTGCTGCGCAAGCCGAAGACCAAGCCCACCCATCAACCCGTTTAACCTACAAGGAGAAGACTATGAACTATGCACGACTGACCATTGCCCTCGGCCTCGCCGCCCTGACTGCCGCCTGCGGCAAGAAGGCGGAGACGCCCGTTGTGGCCGAGACCAACCAAGCGACGCCTGCCCCAGCAATGGGCGGCGACATGGGCAACATGGCGATGGCGCCCGCGGCGAACGCTTCGATCAAGGCCAAGGGCCAGGGCACGATCACCGCGATCGACAAGGCCGCCGGTACGATCACGCTCGACCATGGCCCGATCCCCGAAGCCAAATGGCCGGCGATGACGATGGCGTTCAAGGCAGCGCCCGCGATCACCGATGCGGCCAAGATCGGTGACAAGGTCGATTTCGACCTTATGTTGACGGGTAACGCGGGCGAGGTGACCGCAATGCACAAGCAGCCCTGACCAGGTTAGATGGCGCCGGCCTGCTCCGGCGCCACAGCCTGCTCGACTCTTTGTGCCTACGATCTCTATAGAAGTCTGACGTCACTATAGGGTCGCAAATGATGTCGCCAGGATCGCTCAGCATCGGCAAACTTGCTGCCGCAACGGGAACGAAGGTCGAGACGATCCGCTATTAGGAGAGCGCGGGCCTGCTTTCCGCGCCAGAGCGGACCAAGAACAATTATCGTGCCTACTCCTCGCAGCACCTCGCGCGACTCAGCTTCATCCGGCGCGCGCGGGCGCTGGGTTTTTCGCTCGATCAGGTTCAGGCGCTGCTCGGCCTGTCGGATCAGAAGGACATATCCTGCTCGGCGGTGGATTTGATCGCGCGCGAACATCTCGCGGAGATTGATCACAAGCTCAAAGATCTGACAACGCTGCGGTCCGAGCTCAGCAGCCTCATCGTTCAGTGCGGCACGGCAAAATCTCCGAATGCCGCATTATCGAGACCCTGGCACATGAGGGCGAGCGCTAGAAGTGAGGCCCAAGCGCTGAGCCGCTATTGCAAATAATTCGCAAAACCGCTTGACCCTCTAGCTGCTAGAGGGTTTATGAGGCGGAGATGTTCCGTCGAGAACTTGGCGAATCTCGCCGTTCCAGCCCTGCCTTCATGCGCGCGCCGATAACATCGATCCGGCGCGCCATCGCCATTCTGGCAGCATTTCTCTGCCTCGCCGGGATCGGCGGCGTGGCCCAGGCCGATACCGCCGACGTACAGACCGCATGGCGGCTGCTCGATTATATGGTCGATTATGGCGGTGCCGTCAGTGGCGGCCGGATCAAGAGTGCCTCGGAAATATGCCGAGATGACCGAATTCGCGGCTTCGGTATCCGCCCGCCTTATGGCCCTGCCACCCACGCCCGCGCGCGGACAGCTGGTCAGTGTCACGCCTTTGGCAATTTCGACGCAACCGCCGCGAGATACTGACTTTCATAAAGTCCGCCGAGATCGTTGCTGATGCGTTGTTGGTCTCAAGCTCCAGCTTGACGCCCTCGGATAGCACGGTCGAAGCGTTGATCTCAATCCACAGTTGCTCGTCCTGCTTCTAAGCAAACGCTGGCATGGCCAAGAAGCTGATTGCGAGGGCGCCGGTAAACGGCAACAGCACATATCTACGAAAATCGGTATCCTTAAAGATCATGGTTGATGTCTCTTCGGCGCGCCTCCGATCAAGCATCTTCCCATAGACGAAGTGGGGTCGTCACATAGAGCTTTACGTGATTGCTTTCGTTACAGAATGTGCCTTGGATCGGTTGCCGCGGTCCGAACGTCACGAATTATCATGCGGCTATGCGGGAGCGCAGGCAAACGGGACCAAGCGATGCCGAGGTCCTGCTCGGGCACGTCATAGATGATTTTCGCCGACAGGAACCGGACTGCGACCTTCATCAGCTCGGTCGTGACCGGCTCGCCCGGGCAGCGGTGGTGAATGCGCACTTCGCCGCCGCCCTGGGGGATGAAGCCGAAAGCGCCGCCATCCTCGTCTTGGAAGCGTTCCGGACGGAACTCGTGCGGCTCCGACCAGGTGCGCGCATCGCGATCCGTACCGAAGAGGTCGAGCATCGCGCGCCGCCCCTTCGGGAAGTGCATGCCTCGCCACGTGAACGCGGCGCGTACGCGTGCCGCCACGGCCGGGAAAAAGGGGTAGAAGCGCCGCACCTCTTGAACAAACGCATCCAGGTCGGTGTCATCGCCGGCGCGGAAGCGTACCCTCAACTCGGGGTGCAGGTGAAGCGCGTGCGCGGCGAAGGTGATGAAGACCGCCACCGCGACGGTGGGCCGCAGCACGTTCAGGAGTTCGACCGCCGCGATGCGAGGCGGCAAGGGTTGCCCTCGAAGATCGCGGTGCGCGGCTATCTCGCCGAGGGCGGACCCTAGCGGCGTCTCGATGCGGCCGCCGCGGGCGTCGCGGATGAGTCTAGACAACCAGCGCTCGGCGCGGCGGCGGGCGAGGCGCGAGCGCAGATGCCGAGGGCCGATGCTCGCCGCGGCATCGAACATGGCCACAAGCTGCCGGGTTCGACGACGCACTTCGGTTTCGGCGAGCGGCACGCCCGCCCAGGCGCACACGGCGCGCGTGAGGGGCTCGTGGAGCGCATCGTAAAGCACGATCCCGCTCCTGGAGCGCCATCGGGTCGCGGCGACAGCAAGCTCCTCGCCGAACCGAGCGCCGAGCGCTGCCACCCGGTCCTGCGTCATCAGCGATACGAACAAGGCTTTGCGGTGGCGGTGTTCCTCGTCGTCGAGTCCCTGAACGCCGCCTTTGCCTAGCAGCGTCGCCCGGACCGGCTCGGGCATCGCGCCCTGACGCTCGAACCGCGCCTCGTCGTAGAAAAGCGCAGCGGCATCGGGGCCGCTCATGCAGATGGTCGGCCGCAACAGAAGACGGGTCCGGAAAGCGTCGGCCCCGAACCGGCGACACCGTGTCGCGATGTAGCGGTAAGGATCGCGCAGCAGCTGAGCTGTGGCGTCGAGGGTCGGTTCCTGGGGCATCTTCGTCATACTTGTCTCCCCGCGGTCCGGGCGTCACGATGTGTGGTTCATCGGTTGTCGGAAAGTAAAATCACTAATCTTGCAACCACCGCCACATATGCCAAGTTGAAAGCCGGCGAAAGGATCGACTGAAAGCTTGACCGCACCTGAATAAAGAGGACAGACGGAACGATGGCGCTCGAAGAATTTATCGGATGATTGCCGCTACCGATCGTCAAGCACCGGACGCGCGACGCACGCTCTGGATCGTGCTGCTGCTGAACGTCGCCATCGCGGCGGGCTTCTTTGCCACCGGGCTGTTCGCCGACTCCAGCGCCCTAATCGCCAACGGCGTCGACAACCTGTCGGACACGGCCGTGTACGCGCTGAGTCTGATCGCGCTGAGCCACGGGCAGACCTGGAAGACGCGGGCCGCGACCGCGTCCGGCATCATGCTGCTGCTCTTCGCCGTTGGCATCCTGATCGACGTTGGCCGTCGCTACATCCAAGGTAGCGAGCCGATCGGGCCGACGATGATGGTGATGTCGGCAATCGCCGGCGTCGTGAACTACATCTGTCTGCGGCTGCTTCAGCGGCTGAAGCAGAAGGACGTGAACCTTCGCGCCGCTACCACCTTCAGCTTCAACGACTTCATCTCCAACGGCGGCATCCTGATCGCCGGGATGCTGGTGCTGTGGCTGGGAAGCAACTGGCCCGACCTACTGGTCGGGCTCGCAACCGCCGTCATCGCCATCAAAGGCGGCATCGAGATCCTGCGCGACGCGCGTGCTGAAACCAAGAGCGACGAGGGCCAGGCATCATGACCGGCTCTGTTGCGTAGATCGGTGTAGGCGCGTCAGGTGGTCAGATAGCGGCATGCCCAAGAGCGATGCGCCGGGCCTCCAATCCGTTCAACCGCAGCCGCTCGACTGGATACCCTGGCGGGCTCCTTCGTTCTGGCCAGGGAAGGAGATTTTTGCATGGCTGACAACAACGTAGAGACGGACGAAACGGATCGTCTGATCGCCTCCAATAAGGTCGAGGGTACCGCAGTCTATGATCGCGAGGGCAACAAGCTCGGCTCGGTTTACAACTTCATGGTCGATAAGCGGTCGGGCAAGGCGGAATATGCCGTGATGTCGTTCGGGGGGTTCCTGGGCATGGGCGACGACTATCACCCGCTCCCGTGGGATCAGCTCACCTACGATACCGACAAGGGCGGCTATGTCGTCAACTTGACCAAGGAACAGCTCGAAGGCGGGCCGCGCTATAGCGGCGGAAATGAGCCGACGTTCGATCGCGCCTACGGCCAACAGGTCTATGGCTACTACGGGTCGAGCTACAACTACTGAGCTGGCTGGGCGGCGGGCTATCGCCGACGCGCTCGGCCTGACTTCTGTGCATATCAATCGGACGCTGCAATCGCTGCGTTCGGTGGATCTCGTCACGGTATGCAGTCGCCGGCTGCGCCATCGTTTTCGCAACATCGTCGAGGTCACGCAATGGCTCGTCAGCCAGACGTTGCGGACCGGCGCGCCGATCGAGGATGCGCGGGATCGGCTGACGAAGCGGCTGGCCGCGATGGGTGCGGCGGTCGATCTACTGCTGGGCGCGGAGTGGCAGCAGAGCTCGTTGGACGCGATCGTGCGTGCCAGACTCTGCTTCACCTGCATCGCTCCGGAGCTTGGCTCTGGCCGTATCAACAAACAGCATTTGCCGCACGCCACCGTCTGCGCCTGCACTACCGCTCGGCGAATCCGGACTTCCCTTTCGGCGGCCACGAATGACGCCCCCGCCGCATTTCCGAAGTTGCTGCATGGACGGACTCGACCATCCGACCGATGGGATCGAATTTTATCGAGCGATTGATCGGCTCTCCGTGGATATTGCCGGAGGAGTCTCGGTAGGAGGACGCTGCTCGGTTGCGCCGAGGTTGTCGGGAACATTGTTGCGCATTTCGTCGATCCACACTTGACCGCTGGCGTCAGATGGCGCGCGCCAATCGCCTCGTGGAGAGAGCGAGCCGCCCGTGGTGACCTTGGGTCCGTTCGGCAGCGCGGATCGCTTGAATTGGTTGGCAAAGAAGCGGTGCAGGAACAGGTCAAACCAGTCGCGAATGGCGGCTATGCCGTAAGCGCGCTTCTGCTCCTCAGGAAAACCTGGCGGCCAATTGCCTGCAGCGGCATCCTGCCACGCGTGCAGCGCTAAAAATGCGATTTTGGAGGGCCGAAGGCCGAAGCGGGTCAAATAATAAATCCAGAAGTCATGGAGCTCGTAAGGACCGATCTTGCTTTCCGTGCTCTGCGATTGGCCCTCGGACGCCTGCGGAATGAGTTCGGGCGATATCGTCGTCCCGAGTACGTCGCGCAGGACGTCGGTCACTTCGGCGTCAAACATCTGGTTAGAAGCCGCCCATCGGATCAGGTGCTGGATGAGGGTTTTCGGGAGCGACCCGTTCACGTTGTAATGGCTCATCTGGTCGCCGACGCCGTAGGTACACCAGCCGAGCGCGAGTTCCGACATGTTGCCGGTGCCAAGAACCAAGCCGTGCCGCTGGTTGGCGGCCCTGAATAGAAGGTCGGTCCGGATTCCTGCCTGCACGTTCTCGAACGTCGTGTCGTAGACCGGTTCCCCGGTCGCGAACGGATGCCGCAGATCTCGCAGCATCTGCTCAGCAAGCGGCTTGATGTCGATCTCCTCGGCTGTCACACCGAGCCCGTTCATCAGCGCGTGCGCGTTGGACTTGGTCCTGTCGCTGGTGGCGAAGCCGGGCATCGTGAAGCCGAGGATGTCGGTTCGCGGACGGCCGAGAAGGTCAAATGCCTTTGCCGCGACAATCAAGGCGTGGGTCGAATCCAACCCGCCGGACACGCCGATGCAGATCTTGGCTATACCGGTCGCCTCAAGCCGCTTGGCGAGCCCGGTTACCTGAATGTTGAACGCCTCGTAGCAGTCTTGGTCGAGGCGCGCCGGGTCGTTGGGCACGAAGGGAAAGCGATCAATACATCGCCGCAGACCGAGGTTGCCTGTCGGCGGGTCGAGACGGAAGGTCACGCGACGGAAGCGCCGGTCCGGCATGCCGTTGGCGATCGCGGCCTCGTTGAAAGTGCCGGTTCGCATGCGCTCCAATTGCAGCCGCTCGATGTCGATGTCGGCGACGACCATCTGCGGCTCAGTGCTGAAACGCTCCGTCTCTGCGACCTCGGCGCCGAGTTCGTATATGCACGCCTGTCCATCCCAGGCGAGGTCGGTCGTCGACTCTCCGTAACCCGCCGCGGAGTAGATGTAGGCGGCCCAGCAACGCCCGGATTGAACTTCGCAGAGACGCCGCCGCGTATCCGCTTTTCCGATCACGATGTTGCTGGCAGAGAGATTTGTCAGGATCAGTGCGCCGGCGAGCGCGGCGAAGTCGCTCGGCGGGGCAGGCGCCCAGACGTCTTCGCATATCTCGGCGTGAAAAATCAGGCCGTCGACATCCTCCGCTTTGAACAAGAGGTCCATTCCGAAAGGAACTGCCTCGTCTCCGATGGTGATCTCGCCGCGCACGTCCCGCCCGGAGGCGAACCACCGCTTCTCATAGAACTCACGATAGTTGGGCAAATGCCCCTTCGGCACGACGCCAAGGATCCGCCCTCGATGGATTGCGACAGCGCAATTGTAGAGACGCCCTTCACGGCGTAGCGGCGCACCGACCAATAGGACCGGGTGAAGATCACGACTTTCGGCCACCAGCTCTAGGAGTCGTCGCTCGACTTCGTCGAGCAGCGCGCGTTGAAGGAGGAGGTCGTCAATGGAATAACCTGATAGCCCGAGTTCCGGAAAGACCATCAACGCGACGCCTTCATCGCTCCCGTTTCGGGCGAGCCTCAGCGTCTCCTCAAGGTTAAACGCCGGCTCCGCAATCCGGCAGAGCGGACGACAGGCGGCTACCCGTACGAAGCCCTGCCGGTAGATTGACAGGAAGTCGGCTGCCGCCGGAGGGGCTTTCGTTGTAGTTCCTGTGTCGGGCATCGTTTTTCTCCGCTGCGTTGGATCGCGGCTCTGCCCATCCATCGGACGGGGCGCTCGCGATGAGCACGATGACGACGCCTGATGATGACCGCGTCAATCGGATTGGCCGGTTCCGTGCTCAACGTTTCTGAACAGCGCGGCAGCGGCCTTCAGGTTGGTCAGGAACAGAATGGCCGAGAGTGTCAGATAGCCCCATGCCAACCAGGTCAGACTGTCGATGATACGCACTTCGTCGCCTTGCCAGATCACCGCCAAAGCGACTTGGACGACGAAAAGAGCCGCCAGCGCAGCTGCACCCGCCAATCCCAAGCGAAGGCGCAGCAATAAGCCGATGCCGAACAGGGATTGGGCGGCGGTCAGAAAGAACTCCTCGTGCTGGCGCGCGTCCAGTGGCAGGCTAGTGAGGTGTCCCGCGCCCAAGCCGACCGCTAGGGGCAGCATGCCGACAAGCAGCGTCCATTGATTGATCTTGTCGGACATCATCGTCGCAAGCCCTGTCTCGGCTCGGGCTGACAGGACGAACAACGCCGCCACGACAACAGCGGGCGCCTCGCTGGCCAGCGGCGCCAGCCACTGGATCAGCAGGAACTCGTCGAACCCTAGCAGGCGGCCCGAATCGATCATCGACTCGGCAAACGGCTCCGCCGATGCGAGGATGATCGCGGCTGCCATCAGGGTCAGCGTCCCCATCGCGAGCCATTGGCGCGCCGGGGATAGCAACAACAGCGCAGCGGCCGGGCCTGGCTCGTCGTCATCATCCTCTTCCTCACCTGCCTCCTTTCTGCTGGCGCGCCACATATAGAGCCCGAACATCGCGATCAGGACGAGCGTGTCGAACGGTGAAATTCGACCCTTCGCCACGATCCAGAAGGCGTAGATACTTGGGAGCAGAAGGAAGAGGATTTCGGTGCGATTGGCGGGAAGTAGCTGGATCGCGCGTTCCCGCGTCCTGTGCCAATGGAGCAGCACGAGCAACGGCCAGGCGAGACCAACGAGCAAACGGTTCGCGCCGGTCATATTCGCCGCCGCATAATGGACGTAGTTGGACCCTGGATTCGCGCCCGCCGAGTAGGCGTAGTAGAAGTCTACGGCATATTCAGGGAGCACGGTGATCAGCGCGATGATCGCGACGATCAGCCCCGCCGAAATGCGTTTTTCGGCCGCCTCTGCTCCCCACGACAGAAGGAAGCCCGCGGCAAGGATGGCGGCGCCGAACGCCGCGGTGTCGAGCAGCGGATTGGGACGCCAGCCTTCGATCCGCAGTACCAACGCCGGGATCATCGCCGCGCCGGCAAGTCCTAGCAACAGGGCAAAGCGGCTCAACGAAGGCGCGCGCTCGGCGCTGGTGATCTCAGTCGCCACGGGCAACTCCTTCCCAGCCTGTCACTGTTCCGGCCCAATCTGGTCGACCGGAAACTCGCGTCCAAGCACCTCGACCGTTTCGAGTGTCATCAATCCAACACCCGGAACGTCGGAGAGGTCCGAGACAAACGACCGCAATCGACCGTCGAAATCGACAATTTCGATCACCACCGCTCGATCGCTTTCGAGGACGTGCCGGCGATGCAGATGCGCCGATCGACCGAATCCGATCAGCGCTTCAAGCACGGTCACACCGGCAAGTCTGGCGTCACGCGCCTTGGATGCGATGACCTCGAACACCTTGCGGTCGCCGTAATATGCAGCCTCGTCAGTGTAGATGCGGAGCAGCTTGATTTGCTCGCTCATGCTCAAATCCCTCGTCATGTCGAGACCGGCTCGGACGTCAGATGCGCAGTTGTGTCGTCATGCGGCTCGGCTTCGCGGCGCAAGCCCCCTCGCTCACCCCAGCCGAGCACCACGCGGGCGATGGCGGGGAGGACGAGCAACGTGAGCATGGTAGCCGCAACCAGGCCGCCGATGACGGTTGTCGCCAAAGGCTTCTGGACCTCGGCACCCGTACCGTGCGCGAGCGCCATCGGTACAAAGCCGATCGCCGGCACGAACCCCGTCATGACGACGGCGCGCATCTTTTCGGCCATGCCGTCGCGTATTGCCTGAGCGAGCGGAAGGCCTGCCTCAATCCGTTCGCGTATCGCGGTCATCACCACCAGGCCGTTGAGCACCGCGACGCCGGCGAGACAGATGAAGCCGACAGCGGCCGATACCGAGAACGCGATGCCGGTCAGCGCCAAGGTGAACACGCCCCCCGCAAGCCCCAAAGGCACCGCCAGGAATACTGCGGTAGCGCGCCCGAAGCTGCCAAGCGCCATGTAGAGCAGCCCAAAGATCAAGGCGAAGCAGAGCGGCACGACGATCGAAAGGCGCTTGGACGCATCCTCCAGGCTCTGAAACTGCCCGCCCCATTCGAGATAATAGCCGGCTGGGAGTCGGACCTGAGCAATCTTTGCCTGCGCTTCCGCGACAAACGATCCGGCATCCCGCCCCAATAGATTGATCTGTATGGCGAGGCGGCGCTTGCCGTTTTCTCGCCTGATCTCATTCAGCCCTTCGGTAACGCGGATCTGTGCAACCTGCGCTAGAGGCACTTGCTGACGAGGTTGGCCAGCCCTCTCGGGCAGCAAAACCGGCAACGATTGAATGTCATCCAGACTGGCGCGGGTGGCTTCGGGAACGCGCACGGTGATGTCGAACCGCCGGTCGCCCTCATAGAGCAAGCCGGCCTCCTGACCCCCCAACGCCGCGGAGACCGTATCGGCCACCTCGCGCACTGTCAGTCCGTATCGTGCGATGGCGGCGCGATCGAGCTTTACGTCGAGCGCCGGCGCACCGCCAACCTGGTCCGCTTTGACACTCCCCGCGCCCGGAACAGATTGCAGCACGCGAACCATCTCGTTCGCGGTCTGCGCCATCTTGTCGAGATCGTCGCCATACAGCTTGATGGCGACGTCGCCGCGGACACCCGCGATCAGCTCGTTGAAGCGAAGCTGGATTGGCTGACTCATTTCATAGAGCTGGCCGAGCTGACCACGCGACGCTCTCTCGATGCGCTCGATCACCTCGGCTTTCGTCTTGACGCCCGCCGGCCACTGATCCTGTGGTTTGAGAATGACGTAGCCGTCTGACATGTTCTGCGGCATCGGATCGGTCGCGACCTCGGCCGTCCCAGTCTTGGAGAACATCAGTGCGACTTCAGGCAGTTTCTTGACCGCCGCCTCGACATGGCGCTGCATCGCGAGCGATTGTTCTATGTTGACCGAGGGCACGCGTGTCGAGGCGAGGGCGATATTCTTCTCGTCGAGTTGCGGGATGAACTCGCTGCCAAGAAGCCCGAATGCCGGAATAGCCGCGAGGAAGAACGCCAGCCCACCGAGGATAAACGGCCAAGGGCGTGCGATCGCCTTGTCGAGCAGCGGCAGGTAGCGCTCCTTGCCCTTGCGGATCAGCCACACCTCTTTCTCGGCGACGCGGCCCCGAATAAGCAAGGCCACCATCGCGGGCACGAAGGTCAGCGCCAAGATGAACGCCGCGACGAGTGCAAGCATGATCGTGATCGCCATCGGCGAGAAGGTCTTGCCCTCGACGCCGGTGAACATGAGCAGCGGCGCGAACGCGAGCAGGATGATCGCCTGCCCGAACACGGTCGGTTTGATCATCTCCTGGGAGGCTCGCATGGTCTCCTCGAGCCGCTCGCGAAGGATGAGCAACCGCCCCTCATGCTCCTGCCGGTGCGCGAGCCGCGCCAGGCAGTTCTCGATGATGATGACCGCGCCGTCGACGATGAGGCCGAAATCGAGCGCGCCCAGGCTCATCAGGTTTCCGGGAACCCGGAAGGCGTTCATTCCCATCGCCATCATCAGGAACGAGAAGGGGATAACGAGCACGGCGATCAGCGCGGCGCGCCAGTTGCCAAGGAGCAGGAAAAGCGCGATCGCCACCAGGATCGCGCCCTCGGTCAGATTGCGCTGAACTGTCGCGACAGTGGCATTGACCAGCTTCGACCTGTCGAGCACGACCGTAACATTCACGCCCGGCGGCAAAGTCCTCGAAACCTGATCAAGCTTTGCCGAAACGTCTTGGGCGACGATGCGGCTGTTCTCGCCAATCAGCATCAGCGCGGTGCCGATAACGGCTTCCTTGCCGTTGACGCTTCCCCCACCAGTGCGAAGATCACCGCCGCTTTGGACATTGGCAATCTGTCCCACGGTGATCGGCACGCCGCCGCGAGTGGCGGCGACGGCGCTTTTGATCTCGTCCACCGAGCGCACTCGCGCATCGAGCCGAACGAGATAGCCTTCGCCGCCGCGATTATAGTAATTCGCGCCAACCGCGAGGTTGGCATTTTCCAACGCCTCGCCAAGTTCGCTATACGATATGCCATAGGTCGACAATTTGACCGGGTCGGGTTCGACTACGAAGGTTTTGGCGTAGCCGCCGATCGAGTCGACGCCGGCAACTCCTGGAACCGAGCGGAGCTGCGGCCGCACGATCCAGTCTTGAACGGTGCGTAGGAAGCCAGCTTGCTCAACCGCATTGGTTAGTCGGTCACCCTCAGGCGTCAGGTAGCTTCCATCCGATTGCCAGCCGGGCTGACCATTGACGATCTTTGCGCCCTTACCGTCAGGATTGGCATAGGCGACCTCGTACATGACCACCTCGCCGAGGCCGGTCGTGACCGGGCCGATCTGCGGTTGGACACTGTCTGGGAGGGTGTCGCGTGCCTGAGACAGGCGTTCGCCGACCTGCTGGCGCGCGAAATAAAGATCAGTACCTTCCGAGAATATAGCTGAAACCTGACTGAAGCCGTTGCGGGAGATCGAACGGGTAGACTCCAGTCCGGGGATGCCGGCCAACGCCGTCTCGATCGGATAGGTGACGAGCTTTTCCATCTCGACCGGCGAGAGGCGCCGATCGACGGTGTTGATCTGCACCTGTTTGTTGGTGATGTCGGGCACGGCGTCGATGGGCAGCTTGGTGAGCTGCCATAGGCCAAGACCGGCGATGGCCAGGAAGATGAACAGGACCGCCCAGCGCGCACGGACGGCCAACGCAATGAGGTTGGCGATCATCTGCTATTCTTCCTCGCCCGCGCCCTTGCCGAGCTCGGCTTTGAGCAGGAAGGCATTCTTCGTTGCGATGGTCTGGCCGGCTGCGAGGCCCGAGACGATCTCGACGCGGCCGGCGCTGCGCTGACCCGTGGTGACGGGAGTAGCCTTGAACCCTTTGGGGGTGCGGACGAACACGACGTCCCGGGCATTGAGCGACTGAACCGCTTCCTCGGGCACGACGATGGCGCCCGATGCGCCGCCGCCCCGGCTCGGGAACAGGCGCACGCGCACCGCCAAGCCGGGCTGTAGACGTCCGCCGATCACGTCGAGCACTGCGGTTGCGGCCCGGGTCTCGCCGCTCAAGGTCGGCGTCACCGCGCGTACCCGGGCGCTGGTCGTAGTGCCGTCCGGCAGCTCAATAGTTGCCCTGTCTCCAGGGTTGAGGCGCTGCGCGTCGGCCGGGCCTACTGCTGCCTCGATCTGAACCTGGCTGGGGTCGGCTACCCGGAACAGCTCGGTCTCGGGCTGCACGAATGCCCCCAGGCTGACGTTCTCGGCCGTCACGCGGCCCGCAATCGGAGAGGCGACGACGACACCGCGCCCGTCGCTGGTTACGTTGGCCGCACCCGCCGCGACGCTTGCACGCCGCGCCTCGGCTGCTGCCGACGCGGCTTCCGCCTGCGCCGTCTCAAGGTCGACGCGCGGGCTTACCTTCTGGCTGTAGAGGTAGCGTTCACGCGCCAGATTGCGCTGCGCCAGCGTTGCCTTGGCTCCGGCCGCGGTACGATCGGCCGCGATCTGCGCGGCGTCGCGGCTCTCGACGATCGCCAGCGCCTCGCCGCGCCGGACGGGATCGCCCAACCGCTTGAATACCCGCGTCACCGCGCCGCCGGCACGCGCGGTCACGACCGCTTCGCCGGTAGGGGAGGGTGCGACCGTTGCCTGGGACACGATCTCGGCCGCCAGCCCACCCGGGTTGACGGTCTCGGTCGCGACGCCTGTGTCCTTTATCATCTGGGCGCTCATCGCGAGCGTGTCGCTCGGCGCCGCCTCGGCCTCCTCTGGCTTTGCTGCCGCTTCGGTCGCGGGCGGGCTGTCGCTTGTGCATCGCGCGACGGTGAACCCGCCCGCCGCGGCGACGAGCACCGCCGCCGCCACGCCGCCAAGAAGGCGCTTGTCCTGAACAATCATCGGATGTCTCCGGGTGTGGCCGGGCGCGCACTCGCGGGCGTCAGCTCGGTCGATAGGGTCGCGGGCGCAGTCAGCCGCGCCAGGCGGGCCTCCGCATCATGGTAGGCGGCAAGCGCGTCGGTCGCCTCGGCGCGGGTCTGCGCCAGCGTGCGCTCGGCCTCCAACAGATCGAGCTGGCCGAACTTGCCTCCGGCATAACCGATGCGTGCGATGCGCGCCGCCTCGGTCGCCGCGGTCAGCGCCGGGCCTCCGGCCGTGCGCGCGGTGGTGGCCGCGTTGGCGAGTTCGGCTTGTGCGGTTGCGATCGACCGCTCGGCCTCGAGGATGGCGAGCCGACGCAGCGCCTCGGCCTGGGTCTGCTGCGCCTGCGCCTGCGCGACCGCCGCGTTGCCGTTATTGAAGAGCGGGATCGGGATCGATACGCCGAACACAGCCGCGACGTCGTTCGTCGCCTCGAGCCGGCGCGCGCTTGCGCTCACCGTCACGTCAGGGATGCGCTGTGCGCGCGCGAGCCGGACCTGGGCGCTCGCGGTCTGCGCGTCCGCCGCCGCCGCCGCCAGCGCAAGCGTGCCCTCGGCGGATATGAGCTGGACGGGGCCATAGCCGCCGATCCGGTCGAACCATGCCGTGTCGAGCGGCCCGATGACGGGCTGGCCGATCAGCCGCGCCAGGTTGGCGCGTGCCACCTCGGCCGTGCGCGTCGCCCGCTCCACGGCCGCCTCCGCGTTGATACGCAGCACGTCCGCCCGTTGCTGCTCGATCGGCGACGCCGCGCCCGCGGTGACGCGCACCCGCGCGACGCGGAATGCCTCGGCCGCGATCCGCGCCTGGTCGCGCGCGACCGTCAGCCGATGCTCGGCCGTCGCCGCCTCGTTGTAGCTCTGCGTAATGGCAAGGGTGAGGTCGGCGACGGCGATCGCGGCCCCGATCCGCGCCCGGTCGATCTGCGCATCCGCTACCGCGACGCGCGCCGATCGCTTGCCGCCAAGCTCGATCGGGAGTGCCAGCCCAGCGGTCGTCTCGGCGCTGCGAAAGCCGCGATATTCGCCGCTGCCGGCTACGTTTTCGGTCTCGACAACGATTTCGGGGTTTGGACGAAGGCTTGCAACGGCGCGGCCCGCGGTTGCGGCTTGCACACCTGCGGCACCGGCCTCTAATGATGGTGAGCCCGCGCCGCCAAGCACCAAGGCTCGCTCAAGGGTGAAGGGTGGCTCTGTGGCGACCTGAGGCGGCGAGGTAGCCGTCTGCGCCTTCGCCGCTGATGCCCCAATGAGGGAGACGGCCAGCGTCGCATTCAGCACGCATGAAAGCGCGCGGGGTGAAACAATCATCCTGCGCACTCCTAGGAAACTGGCCATGGCGCAGCGCGCGATTTGCGGAAGATCTCATACGTGAGATGGAGATACCGAAGCGCGATCACGCCGGCAACCGAGAGGTCGACCAAAGCTCGGCGCGTCGATGGCAGGCGCACCCGTGAACGGTTTGAGTGTCAATCATCTTGCTTCTTTACAATCTCTAGTTGCTGTAGGAGCAAGCCCAAAATTCGATCGTTGCAAAATTTGTGGAGCAGACGTGAAATGAAGATTGGTGAGCTTGCGCGCGCGACTGCGACCAAGGTGACGACGATCCGCTTTTACGAACAAATTGGTGTGCTCGAAACACCCGCGCGCACATCTTCGGGCAGACGCACCTATGGTAACGGCGACGTGGATCGCCTGAACTTCGTGCGGAACGGGCGAAGGCTGGGTTTCTCGATCGACGAAATTCGCTCGCTCCTCGCGCTTGCGGATCAACCTGAACGCGACTGTGCTGAAGCAGCGGAAATCGCCGCGCGACATCTAGTCGGTGTGGAGGATCGGCTTCGCCAGCTATCCGCCTTGCGCGACGAGCTAAGCGCTATGAGCGCCAGCGGGTGCTGCGCCCGAACGATGGCCGAGTGCCGGGTCATTCAAGCGATTGCGCGGCCAGCCGCTTAGGTGCCGACTGAGTGCGTACAGGAACGGCGTAAGTTTTAATGCCCCACGGTCATCTTAGCACATCAGCAACACTCATCATCGTTGCGGCATTTGCAGCGGCGGCTCCAGCTCATGCGGACCCTTCCGACGACTTCATCAATCCCGATCGGCCCGGAATTGCGGACGGAAGCACGACGGTTGGCCTGGGTCATTTTCAGATCGAGACAGCAATCCAGCTTGAGTATCGCAGCAACGGCGATGAACGAGAGCGTACGACCTTCATTCCGACGCTCCTCAGGTATGGCTTCAGCAAGAGTTGGGAGTTCCGCGTTGAAGGCAACACGTTCACTTGGCAACGCCAGCAGGACCCAACTCAGGGCCATACGTGCAGTAATGGTTTCGCGCCGTCGTCGATAGGTCTGAAATATAACATCGCCGAGGCGGCGGGATCGACCCAGCCATCAATCGGCGCGCTTGTCCGGCTCTTTCCGCCTTCGGGTTCCGGTGATCTTCGTAACTCGCGCACAACCGGCGACTACCGCTTAGCGGCCGACTGGAATTTCGCTGACAAATGGTCGTTGAACCCCAATGTCGGCGTGGCGGTGTATGAGGACGACACGAAGCGCTCCTATACCGCTGGCCTGTTTGCTACCATGCTGAACTACAATCCGAGCAAGATCGTGAATCTCTTCATCGATACCGGGCTTCAATATCCCGAAAAGAAGAATGGACGTGCCTCGTTGATCTTCGACGTTGGGGCGGCGTACATCATTGGGCATGATATTCAGGTTGATCTTAGCGTGGGAACAGGCGAAGCCGGCACAAAGCCTCCTCACCCTTTTCTTGCGGCGGGCTTCTCAAAACGGTTCTGATCGCTAAACTCGCTGCCTCTCATTTTTTTGTTTGGGGCTTGACCCTCTAGTAGCTGGAGCATGTAGTCGAAGCTCGAACCTCTCGGCGACTGGCGAGAATTGAATGGAATTTTGGTGGATACTTGGGCTGAAATGGAGACGCCCCGTCACACTAACCGGCGGACTGCACTCATGCATCTCGGGGCCGGGCTTATCGTAATGAGCATTCCACTGCCGCTGTGGGCAGCAAGAACCGATCGCGGTCAGCCGTGGCGCGGCTTCGCCACGCCTCCGGCCTGGCATCCGATAGAAGTCGCAACCGGCGACACGCTGATCGTGCCGGCCAAAGTGTCCGGCGTAGCAATCGACGCGGTGCTCGATAGCGGGAGCGGAGCGTCCATCATCAGCAAGCCGCTTGCTGCGAAGCTCGGCCTCACGAACTTGGAGCCGCGACGGATCAATGGCCTAGGCGGCAAGGCTCCGGTTGGTCTGGTCCACAATGTTGCCGTGATGCTGGGCGGCTGCTCGAAAGGAGCGCGCCCGCCAGCGCGATAGGGATCGTCGCCAGCACGATGCAGGTCGCCAGACGAAGGTCGGGATCGGCGAATTCGCGGCGGCTGATCGCCGACACGGATCCGACCGCAAGACGGCGGACGTCCTGCCAGAAATAGCTGATAACCGCGGCGAGCGCCGCGAGTTGCATCGCGGCCGAAAATGCCGAGCCCGGATCTTGCCATCCCAGCATGGCAGGTACGACGCGCATATGGGCGGTTGAAGAAATCGGCAGAAGTTCGGTAATGCCCTGCACCACGCCCAATAGGGCTACCTTGGCATAGCCCAATGTCACAAAGCCCGTGTCGATGCTCGCGGTACATTGTCCGGCCATATCAATGTGGTCCTTTTGGGGGGTGGAAGAGCGAAGATCGTGGCTTCGGCACGCTCGGTAACCGGGCTATCGCGCCCGCTGGTCACGATTGATAAGACGCAGCCCGTTGAGCACGACCAGGAGCGACGCACCGACATCCGCTGCTATCGCGCCCCAGAGCGACGCCATCCCGAGCAGCGTCAGTCCCCCGAAGATGAGCTTTACCGCAAGCGAGAAGCCAATGTTCTGCCGGATGACGGTGAGTGTCGCTCGTGAGTGCCGAATTAGCCACGGTAGCTGGGAGAGATCGTCCTGCATCAGTGCGATATCCGCCGTCTCGATTGCCGCATCACTCCCAATCGCGCCCATCGCAATGCCGAGGCTCGCCCGCGCCATCGCCGGCGCGTCGTTGACGCCGTCACCGACCATGGCGACAAGGCCATTTTGCGCCACCAGTCTTTCTATCGCCTCGACTTTCTGTTCGGGAAGCAGCTCGGCGTAAACCTCATCCACGCCGGTTTCATGCGCGATGGCCTGAGCGGGCGCGCGGCTGTCTCCCGTCAGCATCACGACCTGTGTGATGCCAAGTTCATGCAGTTGCGCGACGATTTGCCTGGCCTCAGGACGCACTGCATCACCAATTGAAATTAATCCGATGACCGACTGGGCCTCGCCGACAACGATCCCGGTCAGTCCGGCCGCAGCGATTCGACGCAGCTGGGCGGCAAGCTCATCATCGCCTGCATCCCCCAGCCTCTCGCCGAGATAGCCAGGGGAGCCGATCCAGATCTCGCGACCATCGATCGCGCCAACGACTCCTTGCCCGGGCAAGGCCGTCACCGTCGTTGCAGGGACGATATCGACGCTGCGCACTGCTGCGGCATCAAGGATCGCGCGGGCAATCGGATGCTCGCTTCGCGCTTCGATGGCAGCCGCGAGCGCCAGCAGCTCGATCTCGCCCCGACCGCCAAGCGGGACAAGCTCGATTACCTTGGGGCGCCCAAGCGTGAGCGTGCCGGTCTTGTCCACCGCAATCGCTGTGAGGCGGGCAGGCGTTTCCAGGTGGACACCTCCCTTGATCAGCACGCCCCGCCGGGCCGCGCCCGTCAATCCGGCGACTATGCTGACAGGGGTCGAGATGACCAGCGCACAGGGGCAGGCGATGACGAGCAACACCAGCGCTTGATAGAACCATGCGGCCCAATCGCCCCCGAGCAGAAGTGGCGGCACGAGGAATACCGCCAGCGAAAGTGCCATCACGACCGGCGTGTAGATCCGCGCGAAGCGTTCCACCCACTGTTCGGTCGGAGCCCGTTTGCTTTGCGCCTCGCCGACCATGCGCACGATACGCGCGAGTGTCGTGTCGGAGGCTGGCCGAGTCGTGACGATCTCGAGCGCGCCCATGCCGTTGATGGTTCCGGCATAAACCGTTGCGTCTTGCTTGATCGTGACGGGTACGCTTTCGCCCGTGATTGGCGCCTGATTGACAGCGCTCGTCCCCGCAACCACATAGCCGTCGAGCGGTATCTTTCCACCCGGTGGAACGATCACGTGGGTTCCCACCGCCACTTCGGCAACGGGTACGTCCTTCTCGACGCCTGCCGCATCTCGTATCCGGGCCGAATCCGGCGCTATTTCCATAAGGGCGGCGACGGCACGGCGGGCGCGTCCCAAGCTCCATGCCTCAAGCGCCAGCGCAAGGGCGAAGAAAAATGCGACAGTCGCCGCTTCGAACCATTGGCCAATGCCGAGGGCGCCCGCCACGGCGACCAGCATGAGCAGGTTCATGTCCGGCCGGAGTCGCCGCGCCGCGAGGATCGCCTTGGGCGTGACATATCGAACTGCCGACAGGATCGCCAAGGAATAAGCGAGCATCGCCAGAAGCGGGGGGTGCGGCTCGGGCGCCAGACTCTCGTGCAGTACCGCAGCGAAGCCGTTTGCGCGCGCGTGAATCGCAAAACCGACCAGGACCAAAGTGCCACTTGCGATGGTCAACCCGGCCTGAACACGGCGTCGCCGCTGTTCCTCTGACGCATCGGCACTGCGCTCTCCTTCTTTCCACAGTTCGGCGCGCATCCCCGTGCGTTCGACTGCCCTAAGGATGTCGGCGTGAAGAGAGAGATCGGCACCGCTCGCGATCGACATGCGACCGTTGATGAGATCGAACGACAGGTTTTCCGGCCCGACGATCGGACCGAGTTCGCGCTTGAGCACCGCGACTTCGTCACCGCAGTCCATGCCATGGATTTCGAAAATGACGCCGTCTGGACGGTCCGGGACAGCCTGGGCAACGGGCGTCGGTTCACCCGAGCAGCTTCTGCAACCGTCGGCTCCCGCAGCATCTTTTGAGATACCGCTTTGACCGTCTAGCTCGGCGGTCATCCCGGTGGTCGATACGGCCGCGACCACGGCTTCGACTGTGAGGCCGGACGGGACATCGACGTCGAGCAGGCCAAGCTTCGGCTGGAACGACAAAAACCGCTCATCTCCAACGAGTGGGAGCAGCGCTTCCCTGAGCAACCGAACCTCGTTCTGACAGTCTAGCCCCTGAACCTTGAAGCGCCACCGGCGCTCTACCGCTATGGGGCTCGTCCCAATTTGATCGAACATAGCGTCACCTCGACTTTTCGACATGACACCCTCTATACAGTCTGAAGTAACTAGAGGGTCAAACGATATGTCCACCGAGCCGCTCAGCATTGGGAGTCTCGCCAAAGCCACCGACACCAAGGTGGAGACGATCCGCTATTATGAGAGCATTGGCTTGTTGGCGGCGCCCGCCCGAACAAAGAACAACTATCGCGCCTACACCGCCCAACATCTCGCACGGCTCAGTTTCATTCGCAGGGCTCGCGCGCTGGGTTTCTCGATCGACCAGGTTCAGGAGTTGCTCAAGCTTGCCGACCAGAAGGATATTTCGTGCAAGGCGGTCGACGCGATCGCGCGGGAACATCTCGCCGAAATCGACCGAAAGCTCCGCGATCTGAATACATTGAGGTCTGAGCTGAGCAACGTGATTGTCCAGTGCGGGCAGGGCACTATTTCCGAGTGTCGCATCATCGAGACATTGGCGCCGGATTCCGCCGCTTTTGGCTGAGCGGGAAGGTTTATGAGACTGCCGTTTGCAATTGTGAACAGCTAATGCAAACAAGTCGCAAAACCGCTTGACCCTCTAGCGGCTAGAGGGTGTAGACGCGGCATATGTTTACGCTTACCCGCAGCCTTCGCTCTTTATCGATTCGCCGGCGGACGCTCTTGCTACGCCAATCGGTGCGGCGCGCGTTGGCGCTCCTCGGTGCCGTCTTGTTTGCCCTTGTAACAAGCGTCGCCGCCGATGCCCAAACGACCGACGTGCAAACGGCATGGCGGCTGCTCGACTATATGGCGGTTGATTATGGTGGCGCGGTCAGTGGCGGGCGGGTGAAGAGCGCCTCGGAATACGCCGAGATGACCGAATTCGCGGCTTCGGTATCGACCCGCCTTGCGGCACTCTCGCCTACACCGGCACGCGGACAGTTGATCGCGGGCGCAGCCCGGCTTCAGAGCGTTATCGCCGCGAAAGGCACGCCCGAGGAAGTCGCCCGCGTCGCCCACGGCCTCGCCGCCGATCTACTCAAGGCCTATCCGGTGCCCCTCGCGCCGAGCAAGGCGCCCGACCTGACCCGGGGCGCCTCCTTGTTCGCGCAGAATTGCGCGAGCTGCCACGGCATGACCGGGGATGGGCATGGCCCCGACGCTGCGAAGCTCAAGACACCGCCGATCGCTTTTAGCGAGGTAGTGCGCGCGCGGCAGCGCAGCCCGTTCGCGCTCTACCAGGTCATCGACCAGGGCATCGACGGGACGGCGATGCAAAGCTTTGCGACCTTGCCGAGCGCCGATCGCTGGGCGCTGGCCTTCTATGCCGGTCGCTTCGCTTTTTCCGACGCTCTCGCGAACGAAGGCGAGCGGCTGTGGAAATCCGATCCCGGCCTGCGGCACAGGATCCCCGACCTGACGACACTCGCGGGGCTGACGCCCGAGGTGCTGGCAAAGTCGATCGGGGCTGCCAAGGCCGACGCGGTGATCGCCTATCTACGCCGCCACCCGGACGTGGTGATCAAGCAAGCGCCCGGCTCATTGGCCATTGCGCGCGATAAACTGGCGCAGAGCCTTGCCGCCTATCGCGGTGGCGACCGTCACGCCGCCCAGGAACTTGCGCTTTCGGCCTATCTCGATGGCTTCGAGCCTCTCGAACCGATGCTGACCGCGCGCGACGCAACGCTCATGGGGCACATCGAAAGCGCCATGGGCGAGTTCCGGGCGTCGCTCCAGCAGGGGCGCCCCGCCGACGAGATCGCCACGCGCATCCAGGTGCTCGATGGTCTGTTCGACGACGCCGACGCGGCTTTGTCCCGGGACGCGGCGAGCACCGCATCGACCTTCCTGGGTGCCTTCACCATCCTGCTGCGCGAGGGACTCGAAGCCCTGCTGATCGTCGTCGCCATGATCGCCTTCCTGCGCAAGGCCGAGCGGCCCGAGGTACTGCGCTACGTCCATGGCGGATGGATCGGGGCGCTGGCGGCCGGAGCCTTGACCTGGGGAATCGCGACCTATGCGATCGGGATCAGCGGCGCGAGCCGGGAGCTTACCGAAGGGTTCGGATCGCTGTTCGCAGCCGTCGTCCTACTCTCCGTGGGAATCTGGATGCACGGCAAGGCGCAGGCGGACCAATGGCAACGCTACATCAGGGAGAAGATGTCGCGCGCACTGTCGCGGCAGTCGGCCTGGTTCCTGTTCGGCCTGTCCTTCATCGTCGTGTATCGCGAGGTCTTCGAGACGATCCTCTTCTACGCAGCGCTCTGGACCCAGGGCAATGGCGGCGCGATGCTGGCTGGCGCGGGCTCGGCCGTGCTGCTGCTCGGACTTATCGCCTGGGCCATGCTGCGCTACAGTCGCGACCTGCCGATCGCGAAATTCTTCGCCTACAGTGCGTGGCTGATGGCGATCCTTACCATCGTCCTCGCCGGCAAGGGCGTGTCGGCGCTACAGGAAGCCGGCATCATCGACATCGCGCCGCTTGGCGGCGGCATCCGCGTCTCCATGCTCGGTATCTTCCCGACCTTGCAGTCAATGGGCGCGCAGCTCCTGATGCTCATCGCGGTGCTCGGTGGCTTTCTCCTCAACCGGCGCCGTGCCGCTGTGGCTGTCGGCTGATGCAGCCGGCGACAACGACGATGATTTGTCTTGACCCTCTAGTTGCTAGAGGGTGCATAGAGATTCCATGATGCTTGTTCGAGTACATGCTGATGGTCTGTAACAGCTGCCAGTCCGACGCACCGCCGACGCCGGATCCGCGCTGGCGCCGCATGCTCTGGATCGCGCTCGCGATTAATCTGGTGATGTTTCTGGGCGAGATTGTCGCGGGCATCACTTCGGGATCGCGATCCCTGCAGGCGGACGCGCTCGATTTCCTGGGCGATTCCGCCAATTACGCGATCAGCCTTGGGGTCGCCGGCATGGCGCTGAGCTGGCGGTCCCGTGCCGCGCTGCTCAAGGGCGGCACGATCCTCGCCTTCGGCCTTTATGTCCTCGTCACGACGGTGCTTGCGGCGCTGGGCCGCGGGGTGCCGCAGGCCGAGACGATGGGAATCGTCGGGGTGATCGCGCTGGTCGCGAACGGCAGCGTTGCCCTCATGCTCTATCGCTACCGCAGTGGCGACGCCAACATGCGCTCGGTCTGGATATGCTCGCGCAACGACGCAATCGGCAATCTTGCGGTCCTTCTGGCTGCCGCCGGTGTCGTCGGCACGGGCACCGCCTGGCCCGATCTCGCTGTCGCCTTGATCATGGCGGCCTTGGGCATCTGGGGCGGCCTGCAGATCATCAATCAGGCCCGTGCAGAGCTACGCCCGAAAAAACCGGCAAGTCTAGTCGAGGCACAACAGACGTTGGCCTCCACGAGCTTGTAGTTGCCAAAAGGAGCATAGATGTCCGCCCGCAGTCACGGCGACGCCGGTAAACTGAGCCGATATCGTTTGCGGTGTCATCGCGATCATCTCGCTGCGCCCGGGGAGTGGGCGCTGGCGGAGGCGATCTCGGCATGACACGACGCGCGTCCTGTTTTATTGCAGATGGGG
>NZ_AYOY01000036.1 GCF_000508185.1 Sphingobium sp. C100
CCCGCCGCCGCGGCCCGCGCCGCCAATGGCGACATGGCCAAGGCCGCGCTTGCCGCGGGGCTGGTCGACAAGCTGGGCGACGAAGCCGCCTTTGGCGATCATGTCGCCGAACTGGCGGGCGATGCATCGGGCGACCGGGCGGGCAGCTTCGCGACGATCGACCTGCGCACCTATGTCAAGGCGCGCCAGCCCGGCAATGACGGGCAGATCGGCGTGCTGACCGTGGCGGGCGATATTGTCGATGGCGAAGCCGGCCCCGGCACGGCGGCGGGCGATACCATTTCCGACCTGCTGCTGACCGCGCTGGACGAAAAGAAGCTCAAGGCGCTGGTCGTCCGCGTCGATTCGCCGGGCGGCTCCGTCATGGCTTCGGAAAAGATCCGCAGCGCCATCATGCAGGCAAAGGCCGACGGCCTGCCCGTGGTCGTCTCCATGGCCAATGTCGCGGCGAGTGGCGGCTATTGGGTCTCGACCCCGGCCGATGTCATCTTTGCCGAACCCGACACCATCACCGGGTCGATCGGCGTCTTTGGCATATTGCCCAGTTTCGAAGGGACGCTGGCGAAGATGGGCATCACCACCGACGGCGTCCGCACTACGCCGCTGTCGGGCCAGCCCGACATCGCTGGCGGCACCACGCCCGAATTCGACCAGATCATGCAATTGGGGGTCGAGGATATTTATCGCCGCTTCGTCGGACTGGTCGCCCAGTCGCGGCGCAAGACCCCGCAACAGATCGACGCCATCGCGCAGGGCCGCGTCTGGGACGGCGGCACGGCGCGCCAGCTTGGCCTGGTCGACCGGTTCGGCGGGCTGGATGATGCCATCGCCGAAGCCGCCCGCCGCGCCAAGCTCGATCCCGCCAAGGCGCGCGCCTACCGGATCGAGAAGCAGCCCGACCCCTGGACCGAATGGATCGAGGCGCTGGCCGAGCGCGAACGTGACGACGCCAATACCCCGCGCGACATGCTGGCGCGGCAGGCCTGGACGCAGCGCGGCTGGGCGATGCAGGCCGTCAGCGACGCCCGCGCGCTCGTTTCGGGCGCGGGCGTGCGCGCCGATTGCCTGGAATGCCGCGGTTATGGCGCGCCCCGGCCGCGCGGCGAAGCCAACGAGCGCGGCGTGATGACGATGCTGGCGGCGCTATGGCGCTAGGACGGCCTCCGCCTAACGCTGCGCGCGATACCCCACGAGCAGCCCGAAGCTGAAGGTCGCCAGCAGCGCCAGCTGCACTTTCCCGTGCGGATCGTCATAGCCCATGATCTGCTGTCCCCAGGCGAACAGCCCGACAAACATTGCAAGCGCCAGACCGGACATGGATTTTCCCCACTTCCCCCAATTCAGGCGGGAAGCTTAACGCCTGGGCCGCTAACAAAAGGATAATGGCTTGCCTCGCGCGCGCGCCGCGCCTAGGGGGTGCCGCATCACCGGTCGCCGCGCCAGGCGCGCGGCGCCAAGTCGATTCCAGGGAGCTGAGCACGCCATGAAAGCCCGCATCTTCGTCACCCTCAAGGGCGGTGTCCTCGATCCCCAAGGCAAGGCGATCCACCATGCGCTCGAAGGCCTTGGCTTTGGCGGCGTCAACGACGTGCGCGCCGGCAAGCTGATCGAACTGGATCTGGCCGACGGCACCAGCGATGAGGATATCGACGCCATGTGCCGCAAGCTGCTGGCCAACACGGTGATCGAAAATTACCGCATCGAAAAGGTCGCCTAAGGAGATATGCCCGCCATGAAGAGCGCCGTCATCGTCTTTCCCGGCAGCAATTGCGACCGCGACCTGGCGGTGGCGTTCGAAGCCGCGACCGGGGCCAGGCCCGCCATGGTCTGGCATCGCGACACGGAACTGCCGGACGACATCGACCTGATCGGCGTGCCCGGCGGCTTTTCCTATGGCGACTATCTGCGCTCGGGCGCCATGGCCGCGCGCTCGCCGGTGATGCAGGCGGTGGCGAAGGCAGCCGACCGTGGCGCATTTGTGCTGGGCATCTGCAACGGCTTTCAGGTGCTGACCGAAAGCGGCCTTCTGCCCGGCGCGCTGCTGCGCAACGCGGACGGCCATTTCATCTGCCGCGACGTCGCGCTGACGGTCGAAAATGCGCAAAGCGCCTTCACCAGCCGCTATGAGGCGGGCGAAAGCATCACCTTCCCCGTCGCCCATCATGACGGCAATTATTGCGCCGACGACGCCACGCTCGACCGGCTGGAAGGCGAAGGCCGCGTCGCGCTGCGCTATGCGGAAAGCGTCAACGGATCGGCCCGCAACATCGCCGGCATCCTCAACGACGCGGGCAATGTGCTCGGCATGATGCCCCACCCCGAACGCGTGATCGAACCCGCCCATGGCTCCACCGACGGCAAGCGCCTGTTCCAGGGCCTGGTCGAAGGCCTGCTCGCGCGCGCCTGACGGGACGGCTCAATCATCGCACAAAGCCCGCCGCGCATCCGCGCGGTCGGCTTTGTGTGATGGGGCAGAAGGGCTGAGGAGAGGGCGAGCGGAACGACAGTTTCTCTTGCCCCTTGGTCGTTACCCCAGCGAAAACTGGAATCTTCTCCGGGGGTTTGGCGCGTCATTGCCTGAGATCCCAGCTTTCGCTGGGATGACGAAGACGGGTGGTTTTCAGTCGGTCCGCTTTTGGAAAGTTAACCGGCGATAGCTGCCGCTGGGCTGTAAAGATCGTTCGGCAACAATCACCTACTTGCGGACGCTCGAAAACGGCGCATGATTACCTGATGTCGAGCCGCATCGCCCTCGTAACGATGGTTACGCTTCCGCTCCTAATCGGTTGTCAGCCTAAAGAGCCTGCTCAATCGACTTTGGTCGTGCCTGCTGTCGAGCAATGCGAACCTTTCGGTGGAACGGTTCAGAAGGTCGGTATGACAGGAATTCTCGCTTGCGTAGTCCCGACCAAAGACGCCGGAAGATCGTGCCGGAATAGCTCCGAATGCCAAGGTCGATGCCTTACGGAAGAGTGGGAGGGTGATCGCCCGCCCCGCATTGGCACTGCCACGACAGGTGCGTGCGAGGCCTCCAACATCACTAATGGATGCTTCGCCGAAGTCCGCCGTGGGAAGATCGCCACCGGGTTTCTGTGCGTAGATTAACGTCCGCTTCCCACCAGATTTGGCCATTAAGTCTTCTACCTGCCATCTGAATAAGGGGCCGGTTTCAGGGACGCGGATGATCTGACCGAATGACCAAAAAATGGCCGCAACCGGCCAATCCTATCCTCAGCGCCGCGCCGGATATCCGCCCGTCACCCGCCCCGATGATAATCATAGTCAAGCGCCCGGCCCTGCTGCTTGGTCAGGATGGCGCCGACGATGACGCCGCCCGCCCGCCGCAGCCGGTCCACCGCCGCGCGCAGGCCGCCATGATGGTTGCGGCCCCATTCCACCACCATCAGACTGACCTGCGCCCGCGCGCATAGCAAGGGCGTGTCGCCCAGCCCCAGGATCGGCGGCGCATCGATCAGGATCGTGTCATAATCGTCGCGCACTGTCGCCAGCAGCCCGTCGAGCGCCGGCGTCGCCAGCAGTTCGGCGGGATTGGGCGGCACTGCCCCGCACGGCAGCAGCGAAACGCCCGCCACCCCGGTCGGAATGATCGCATCGGCGGCCGCGGCCTGCCCGGTCAGGACTTCGCTGATCCCCTTGCCCGGCGCGACGCGGAACAGCGCGTGCTGCACCGGGCGGCGCATGTCGCCGTCGATCACCAGCACCGACTTGCCCAGCGCTGCAAGCGCCCGCGCCAGCGCATTGAGGGTCAGAGACTTGCCCTCCCCCTCCTGCGCGCTGGTGACGAGGATGGAGCGCGGCAGTCCCCCGGACGACGCCAGCAGCAACGACCGCGCGATCGGCGTGAATATCTCGGACGGCTGCGGATTGTCGCCCGTCACCGGCACCGCGCCCAGCAGCGGCAGGTCCACCCGCTCCGCCAGCGTATCGGCCGACGTCACCGCATCGTCGAAGATATGGCGCGCACCGACCAGCAGCAGGCCGAGCGCCAGGCCGCCCAGCGCGGCGAACAGCAAGGTTTGGCCGACCTTGGGCGAAAAGGGGCGCGCGGGCACCGCCGCCCGGTCGAGCGGCTGGATGCGCCCGGCCTGGAAACCGGCCTGCGACGCCATGTCGCGATAGCGCTGGAGCAGGCTGTCGTGCAGCATCCGATAGGTATCGACGGAACGCGCATACATGCTCATCTGCACATCGCGGCCGCGCGCGACCTGCGCTTCACGCTCCACATCGGCGATTTCCGCCGCGATCTGCTTTTCGCCATGGACGGCGACCTCATATTCCTGCTTCAGCGAGGCGCGGATGCGGTTCGCCATGTCCTGCGCCTGATCGTCCAGCGCCGCCAGCCGCGCCCGCGCCTCGCGCATTTCGGGATGGGCGTCCTTGCGGAACTGCCGTTCCTCGACCAACGCGGCGCGCGCCTGTGCCCGCTCAGCGATCAACTGCTGCATCGCGCCATTGCCCAGCACTTCGGGCAGGGTGTCCGCATTGGCCGCGCGCGCGCTTTCCCAGCGCTTCTGCGCGCCGATTCGATCCGCCAGCGCCTGGGTGCGCAGCGCATTGAGCTGCGCCAGCCGGCTCTCGATCGCATTGCCGGACGGTGCGACGGGGCCGCTCCCCGCTTTCGCCAGCCCCTCCTTGTCCGCCCGCTCCTCCTCGATATCGGCGCCATTGCGCGCGGCATAGACCGCCAGATCGCGCTCGGCCCGGTCCAGATCGCGCCGCGCGCCGTCAAGCTCACCCAGCAGGAAGCGACGCGCCTGCACCCCGGATTCGAACCCGCGCTTCAAGTCGGACCGGATCAGGCTGTCGGCATAACCGTTCGCGACGCGGGCCGACAAGGCTGCATCCGCGCTCACGAAGCTGATGCGGATCACCCGCGACTTGCCGGGCAGTTCGACCTTCAGATTGTCACGCAACAGGGCGATGACCCGTTCCTGCTCGACCTGCCGCTGGCTGAGGCTGCCCGCGCCCTGCTTCGGCCGGCTGACGCCCATCCCCTCGAAAAAGGTCGGCGTACCGACCAGCGCCAGGCTGCCCGCAACCTCTTCGGCCAGCGCCCGGCTGCGCAGCACTTCCAGCTGCGTCTGCATCACCGTTTCGATATCGTCGCTCGTGGATCGGGAAGGCGTGCCCGCCCCGGCCGCCCCGGCCGGCACATCCTCCACCTCGACCGAGGCGGTCGCGCGGTAATCGGGTGTCGACAGCAGGATATAAAGCAACGCCGCCAACAGGCACAGCGCCATGGTGACGAACAGGATGACGCGATGTCGCCGCAGCACCGTCCAATAGCTGCGCGCGCCCCGCGCCAGACGGGCGCCCATGGCTTCGGCTTCGGGCCGCTCGGCCGGATCGATCAGGGTCGTGGCCATCAACGGTCTCCGTCCAGCGCGATGAACCCGGTCGCCAGCGCCGGCACGGCGATCAACGCGCCGCCCAATATCGCCTTCGCGCGGGAAAGGCCGACGATCACCTGGTCGCCGGGCAGGATTTCAGGATCGGGCGCTTCCCCCTTGCGGATCGCGCCCAGGTCGAACATCGCCGCTTGCCGCTGTCCCTCGATCCGGCGCACCACGACCACCTGCCCGGTGGCGGCCAGCCGGGTCGGCCCCTTGGCCAATGCCACCGCCTGCGACAGGGTCAGCCGGCCATCGACCGGGTAGAGGCCGGGTTCCCGCACCTCGCCGTCCAGCGTGATGCGGCGTCCCACCGCCTGTTTGACGAACAACGTAACCTGCGGCGACACCAGATAGCGCTCGCCCAGCCGCCCGGCGATCACGTCCGCCGCCTCGCTGGCGGACAGGCCGGCGACGGGCACCGCGCCGATCAGCGGCATCCGCACCATGCCCGCGGCATCCACCTGCGCATCTTCCAGCGACAGGCCCGGCTCATGATAGACCTGGATGCGCAGCACATCGTCGGGCGAAATCCGATAGTCCATGCCGATGGCGGGCGGCGGCGGGACCAGGGCATAGGCATCCTCCCCGCGCGGCGCGTCCTCGACCGTCGCGCATCCCGCCAACCCCGGCAACAGGAGGGCGGCCATCATCCATCGCGGCCGGTGCCGTCGCGTCATGCCTCTTGTCCCCCTCTGGCGATTGACCCTGCGCGCGCAAAAGCCGTGCGCGGCTTGGGGGGTAGCCATGGGGAGAGGCGATGGCAACCGCCCGCGCGACGGGCTGCGCCGGGACGTGCTGCGTCAGACCGCGATGCGATCCGACCCGGCAGCGGCGATCCGGCGCGGCTGGTCCGGCCAGATGCCGCGCGTGTCATATACCGCCTTGCCGGCGCGTTCGTCGACGGGGACCGATTTGAACATGTCATGATCGACCAGAATGACGAAGACGCCACATTGTTCCAGAGCCGTATCGAGATCGATCAGTTCCGCGCCGGTTCCGGCGAAGTCCATCGGCAATTCGCGGGCATAGGGTTCGACCAGCTTGACGCGGCGGCCATAGCGGCGGGCCAGGCGCGCCGCGACCTTCACCGCCGGGCTTTCGCGGAAATCGTCGATATTGGCCTTGAAGGCGAGGCCCAGGCAGGCAACGTCCTCACCGGCAAAATCATCGATCATGTCGGACGCGCGGGCGACGACATGATCGGTCTTGCCGTCATTCACCTCGCGCGCGGTGCGAATGATGCGGGCATTTTCGGGGTCACCATGGACGATGAACCAGGGATCGACCGCGATGCAATGCCCGCCCACGCCGGGGCCGGGGTTCAGGATGTTGACGCGCGGATGCCGGTTGGCGAGGCGGATCACCTCCCACACGTCGATGTCCATATTGTCGGCGATCACCGACAATTCGTTGGCGAAGGCGATGTTGACGTCGCGGAAGCTGTTTTCGACCAGCTTCACCATCTCGGCCGCGCGGGCCGTCGTGGTGATGCAGGCGCCGCGGACGAACTGGCGGTAAAAACCCAGCGCCTTGCGCGCGCAGCGGGGCGTGATGCCGCCGATGCAACGGTCATTGTCGATCAGTTCGACCAGGATGCGGCCGGGCAGCACCCGCTCGGGACAATAGGCGATCGCCACATCGCCCTGCGCGCCCGTGCCCGGCATTTTGAGGTCGGGCCGGATCGCGCCGATCACATCGCGCATCGCCTCTGTCGTGCCGACGGGCGATGTCGATTCCAGGATCACCGTGTCCCCGGCCTTGAGCACCGGCGCGATCGTCCGCGCGGCCTTGAGGATATAGGAAATGTCGGGCGCACGGTCTTCGGCCACCGGGGTCGGCACGGCGATGATGAAGACGTCGCTTTCCTCGACTTCAAGGCTGGCGCGCAGGTTGCCACGCGCCACCACGCCCTGCACCAGACCATCGAGATCGACTTCCTCGATGTGGACGCGGCCCGAATTCACCGTCTCGACCACATGGGACGACACGTCGATACCCACAACCTGACAGCCGCCGCGCGCGATCAGCGCGGGGGTCGGCAGGCCGATATAGCCAAGGCCGATGACGGAAACCTTTTGCTTGGTATCGACGGGCATGGGTCGGAACGTCCTTCAGGCTATGGGTTTGCCCGCCTTTTGCCCCGAATTGCTGAAAATTTCGGTAACGGCGTTACCGATAGCGCGGCTGGGGCTGGCGCGCCATATGCAGCGGCGAGCGAACGATGGGCGCGGTGATGATCTTCGTCTTCATCAATTCGCGAATCCGGTCGGCGCCGGTCGGGTTCAACAGGACGACGCGCGTCCCGCCCGATGCGAGCGGCTCGATCGTGGAAATGGCGATGGCATGACGGGCGCACAGCGCCTCGACATCGGCTACCGCCGCCTTGAGGGTGATGGCGCGGCTCATGCGCGCGTCTCCGCGACGGCGGCGAATTGCCGACGGTCCAGATTCATCATGAAAAATGCTCCTTGCCTGGCAAGCGGGAGCGCGATGGTCTCTCGGTCGTGGCGAATGCTTGCGGGCGGAAATCGCGGCGATGCCGCGCGATAGCAGGTCCGGTCCGCAGCGTCTCGACCTTTCTTCGCCCTTCGGTCAACCCGCCGCGATGATGTCGGCGATCCGCTCCGCGCCCTGCCCGTCGCCGAAGGGATTATGCGCCCGCGCCATCGCCTCATAGGCATCCGCATCATCCAGCAGCGACAGCACTTCGCGCACGATCATGTCGCGGTCCGCGCCGACCAGCTTCGCCGTGCCCGCCTCCACGCCCTCGGGCCGCTCGGTCGTCTCGCGCATCACCAGCACCGGCTTGCCCAGCGAGGGCGCTTCTTCCTGCACCCCGCCGCTGTCGGTCAGGACCAGGTGACACATATCCAGCAGGCGGACGAAATGCGGATAGTCGAGCGGTTCGATCATCGCGACATTGGGCAACGCCCCCAGCACCGCATCCATAACCGGCCGGACATTGGGATTGGGGTGGACCGGAAAGATCACCGCCACATCCTCGCGCGCGGCGATGTCGGCGATGGCGCGGGCGATCGCCTCCATGCCGCCGCCGAAATTCTCTCGCCTGTGGCTGGTGACCGCGATGATCCGCTTGTCGGCAAAGCGCGCCGCCAGCGCATCCAGCCCGCTCGCCAGCGCCGGCTGCGCCACCACTCGTCCCCGCGTCGCCAACAGCGCGTCGATCACGGTGTTGCCGGTGACATGGATATGGGCCGGATCGCGATTTTCCGCCAGCAACGCGTCTGCTGCTGCCTGCGTCGGCGCAAAATTCAGGTCGGCGATGCAGGCGACGACGCGGCGGTTCACTTCCTCGGGCCAGGGATGATGGATATCGCCGCTGCGCAGCCCCGCCTCGACATGGGCGACCGGGATCTTGCGATAATAAGCGGCCAGACTGGCGACCATGGTCGTCAGCGTGTCGCCATGCACCACCACCCGGTCGGGCTGCTCCTTATCGAACGCCCTGCCCAGTTCCACGATCAGCTTCGCCGTCAGCCCGTCCAGCGTCTGGTTGGGCACCATCACGTCCAGGTCGATGTCGGGCACGATACCGGCAATTTCCAGCACCTGGTCGAGCAGGCCGCGATGCTGCGCGGTCACGATCACGCGCGTATCGATCCCCGGTCGCCGGCGCAGGGCATGGACCACCGGAAACATCTTGATCGCTTCGGGGCGGGTCCCGAACACAATGGCCACCTTCACATCTTGCTCCCTTGTCCGCCCTGACGACCGATGGTCGCGCAATACATGCCGTTAGTCGCAGAAATTAGTATACAGGCGCTGAACGTCTTGTGTATTTCATCGCTGCGATGCAGCGAATTGTCATATATGGCGCATATGTGATCGCTGCGTTGCACCCCTCTATGTCTATGCGGAGCCGGAACACCTCATGAAAATCACGATGATCGGC
>NZ_AYOY01000037.1 GCF_000508185.1 Sphingobium sp. C100
CCTCCCGAACCTGCCGCACCGCCGCCTTGCTCTCCAAGATAGCGGCTCGCCGCGCCGAAGGACCGGTTGGCGCCGAAGGTCGACCGCTCGCCAAAATCACCGAAGCTGGATGAGGAAGTCGCGCGCGCCATGGTGCCCGAAGCGCCTGCCTGTGCTTCGAGCGCGCCGGCATATCCCTCGCGTGTGCCGAGCGGGGCGGCTGCCGCCGTGCCTTGGCCCTGGACCCCGAGAGCACCGCTGGTGAAGGCAGTGAACACGTTGCCGCTGAACCGGAACACCGTGAACACGAAGGCGCCGGCAAGACCGGCGGCGGCCGTCCGGAAAGACCCGAAGATCGCCAGCGCTTTCATCGCGGCGGACGGCGCCAGCATCCAGGCATTGGCCGCGACATTGTTGGAGCGCATCTCGGCCAGCACATCGGTCGCCCGGCCAAGGGTGAGCTGGTAGATGCCGGCATCGATGACGCCCCAGAGCGCGACGAACACGAACAGACCGAGCGCGAAGCTCGCGACCCGCAGATTGATCGGGGTGAGGATGAACAAGAGCGCCACCGGCATCATGAAGAGCATGATCCCGAACACCGTGGCGCGGATGGTCGGCATCCACTCGTTCGCGGTGGACATAGTGGCAAGACCACCGGAGACCACGGCGCGGTTGGCCATGACGCGGGCGGCGGTCGCCGGACTGTCCTCAAACAGCACGTCGCCCACCGTATTGCCGAGCAGGACATTGGTCAGGAACTGCTGGAGCGACTGCGGCGCATCCATCATTATCTGCCCCATCTCGCCGAGATTGGCGCGGCAACGCTGAAGCTGGGCGGCATTGGCAATGTCATAGCCGGTGCGGGTGCAGACCTGCGCGACATAGCTGTCGAACAGCGCCGGTTCGGAGAGGCGCGTCGCAATATGCTCCCAGGCCTCGTTGCAGCTCACCGTCGTCCCGGCTTTATCGGTGGAGGAGTAGACGGTGCTGAAGGTGGCCGGCCCTGCCATCGCGGCGAAGGCCGCGGGCAAGTCCGTGGTCGTGCGGAAGAGCTGATCGTCGTCGACCCCATAGGCCGGGGAGACACGCGCGACCGGATAGCATTGCCGGACATAATCCTTGATGGTCGCATCGAGGAATGTGTCGGTCATGGGGCCGCGGGGTGACGCGGCATTGAGGAACAGGTCGAACGAGTGGCCACCGGCGCCAAACTCCAGCTTGGCGTTGGGATCGGTGGTGTTGTCGTCGATGACCTCGGCCAGCGCGCGTTCCATCATGTTGGTCATGCCCGCGACCAGCACGATGAGGTTGGGGACGTCGCCGACCGGCTGATAGGCGTTGCGCACCCGGTCATAGACATGGACCGTGCCGGTGGTGGCGACGAGACCGACGAACAGGCCCACGCCGATCAGCATCTGGAACCCGAAGGCGACAAGGCCCATGCCTTGCCCGCGCACGCTGGCGAGCAGGACGCCGAGCGCGATGCCCACGACCGCGACGATCAGCACCAGCGTCTCATAGCGTGGATCGCCGAAGATCATCGCGACCAGACGGAAGGCGTCCACGGTCTCGGCGAAGCCGTCATAGGTGTGGAAGCTCGTATCGATCGCCATGGCGGGCGTGGCGGCGAAAACAGCGAACATAGCAAGAAGGCTGCGAACCAGACGGGTCATGATGCTCGGCTCCGGGTCAGCGGTTGCGGTTGGCGGCCGCGCCGGCGGCATCGCGAGCATCGCGGTCACGCTGGCGAACGACCCCGGCATAGTTGGCCGACAGGTTCGCCTGGCTGAGCGCCGCCATATAGGATTGACGCATCTGCGCGCGCTGGCGCAGCACCTCCTCGCGCAGCCCGCCGAGTTGCTCGATCCCCTTGGCGAGAATGCGGGTCTGGCAGGCCTTGGCGTTCCCCGCATCACCGGCGCCGGCCGCGTTCACACCGCGCTCGGCATTGGTGACGGCAAAGTCTATCGACCGGGTGAGATCGTTGAGCATCTGATAGGCGAGCGTCAGCGCGACCAGTTCGTCGGTGTCGCCGATCACGCTGTCGACGACGCCTTGCCGGACACCCCATTCGAGCAGGCGATAAACCGGCAGCGTGCGGACATTGGCGACGAACTGCTTCTCTTCGGCCGTCAGCGCCGAGCGCGTGCGGATCTTCAGCGCGATCGAGTCCATGCGGGCACGGGCCAGGACCAGTGCACCTTTACCGCTGCCATCGACCGCACAGTCGGCGGAGGTCGGCGGCACCGCGATCGCGCGCTTCTGAACCTTGCCCGACAAGAAATCGTCGACGCTCTCGGTGTCCTGGCGCGGACAGGCGGGAATGGCGGTGAACAGCGGCACCTTGTCCGCCGGGTCCCAGCGCATATAGACGTCGCCGACGCGGGCGCGCATCACACCTGCCCAGTCGAAGGCGCCGACGCGCGCTGCGGCATGAGCGAGCAGCGAGCCGGTCTTGAAGATCTCGGTGACCTCGGCCGGGCAGTTCTCCAGTGCATCGCGCAAGTCCTCGGTCGGGTTGCCCTGGTTGGCCTGGATCTTCTCGCGGCTGTCCTGATAGCTTTTCGAGAAGCCCTCGCGCACGGACTTGTAGCCGGTCATCTCCTCGATGATGCCCGACATATTGTCGTCGCCTTTGGCGATCTGCACCATGCGGTTGGCGAGCCGACAGTCGTTGACCTGGATCGAGTTCAGGAAATTGGTGGCAGCCTCCATCTTCGAGATGATGTTGCCCATCTTCTCGTCGAGCGTTTCGAGCAGATATTGGAACGCCACGGCGGGAGCGGCTTGCAGGATGCTTTCGAGCTTCTGCACCAGATAGTCGGGATCGAGGAACGACATTCCGCCCAGGAACATGTCGATGCCGCCGCATCCGGCGCGCACCTTGGGCAGGGTCACGCTCATCAGATAGTCGTTATGGACGTCGACCCGGCCCGACATGCCGCCCGCGGTCACATAGCCGCGGGTCTGGTCCTCGAAGCTGCCAGGCGAGGTGTAGGTGACATTGTCGAACCAGCTCTCCGCCCAGCTTTGCGCGGAGGCGGGTGTAGCGGTCGCGGCGATGGCGACGGAGCTGGCGAGCAAGGTCAGGCAGGCGCGGAGTTTCGCCATGGCGGGCTTCCTTTTCGAGACGAAGCGAAGAACTGGCCCGCCATGCTCAGTGTCCTCGCTTGCTGGGATTGGGGCGCGTGGGATCACCCACGATCCCGGTGAACTTCGCCATGCCGCGCACGCCGACCGCGGGCTTCACGCCCGTCAGCATCTTGGCAGCGAGATAGAGATTGCGCGCAAGGTTCGGCGCGTGGTCGGTGCCGATCGCGATCGGCACGATCCGGTTCGGATCGGACACCGGGCGCACCCAGGCGACCGGATGACCAACCCAGGGCAGACCCAGGCGCCCGGAACGCAACATCGCTTCCTGGCCGCCGATGGTGCGGATCTGCCAGCCATAGCGGCGGCCGAGCGATCCGAGCTTGGTCCAGAGATCCGCGCAGGGGATGCAGCCGGGCGCCGTGCTCATCTCGACAATATAGGCCGGGGCCTGTCCGGTGAGCGTCTCGGCAAAGTCGGGGGGCCAGTCGCGCGTCACCGGCACACGGCCGAGCCATTCGCGCATCGCGGCCTCGGTTGCGACCGGGTGGATGGCCGCGCGCATCGCCTGTTCGCGCGTGACCGGCTGCGCCGCCGCAGCCGGGATCAGCGCGATCGAAGCGAGTAATGCGAGCGCAGCCCGGCCGGTCATCGCTGCGGGTCCACACTGGCGCCGACCAGATCACCGCCGAGCACGCGCGGATCGGTGGCTGACACCGGGCCGTTGGCGAGCGCGTCGAAGAACCCGTCCTCTTCGCCCGCGCCGGTCATGAACTGCTCGGGGCGGATGTCGCCCGCCAGCAGCCGCACCGCCTGATAGGCCATCTGGATGAGGTTGGGATAGGCTTCGACCCCGCTCGCGATCACCATGCGCTGCTGGCTGTTTCTGCGGATGATCATCGTGGTCGGCGTCACCTCGACCCCGAACCGCTGCGCCAGCTCGGGCCTCCGGTCGATGTCCATCAGCGTGACCTGCCAGCCCATCTCCTCCTGGAAGCGCTGGACGATCGGCCACTGGACGCGGCAGTATCCGCAGGTCGAGCGCGAGAACATGACGAGCGCATATTCATTGGCGCGGCCACGCAGATATTGCCGCCGGACCTGGTCCTTCTGTGCCGAGAGCTGGTCGCGTGCTTCGCCGACCATCGGATTGGCGGACTTGGCGTTGAGTTCCGGATGCTGGAGCATGGCGATCTGGGTGACGCCGGCAAAGGCGCGCGCCTTCCTCCGCGCAAAGTCCTGCAAGCGCCAGAAGTCGGCGACCGCATCGACCGTGAGCACGGTCGCGGCATAGTCGCGCTGCTGCTCGATCAGCTTGCGGATCTTCGGCGGCGTCCAGGTCGCCAGTTCGGCCATCGGAGGGATGGCGGGCTTCACCAGCGCATCGGGGTCGTTCGGCACTTGGGCGGGCTTGGGCGGCGCCTGATACCACCAATAGCCGGTTCGGCGCTCGTCGTGCTGCTGTGCCTGCGCGGCGGAAGCGACGAGCATGGCGACCACCGCCAGACTGGATGAGAGCCGCTTCACAGCAACTTCTCCATCCGGCGCAGGCGGTCGATCTCGACCGGACCATAATAGCGGCTGTCGAACCCGCTGACATGCGAAGAACCGACGAAGATAGTGCCTGGCAGGATCTGGCCGTTGTCGGGCTGCCAATGGTCAAGCTCCTGTCCATTGTGGCCATAGGGCTTGCTGACGCCGAGCAGGCGCTCGTTGCAATAATACCAGCCATCCCATTTGCCCGGCGTCATCGACGGCTTCTCGATCATCGAGATGCGGTCGCCGGGCAGGCAGAGCGCATATTTGGTGACGGTCACCGGCTTGGGACCGGCAAGCGGGTGCGACAGCGTGAACGAGACAAGATCGCCACGCGCGATCGGTCCCGGCGCTTTGCGGATCAGATAGGCCTCGACCGACGGGCTCATGACGATCGTCACCTGCGGCAAGGCCCAGAAGGTCAGGAGGCCGATCGGCAGGACGATGCCATAGGCCTTCCACAGTTGCTCCGGGCGTGGCGGCTGCCCGAGACCGGCGCTTCCAAGCGCGACCGCCGCCTTCAGCGGCAACTCCCTGAGTTCGGACCAGCCCGCCTTAGCGGCCCTGTAAGCGAGCCTGAGCATCGCGCACCTCCTTCTTGCCGCCGAGGCGGGCATATTCTTCGAGCAAACCGGAGAGTGCGGCGTCGCCATAAATGACGTGGGCCGCGCGCGGGCTGTCATCCTCGCGCTCGCAATAGGGCAGCGCCGGATCGCCGGGGACCATGGCGAGCGCGGGCACGCGGGCGACGCCGTGCTGGCGGAAGACCAGCGGATCGACGATGAGCTGGACGTCGCGCATCGCGCAGGCCGGGCCTTCGCAGCCCGGATCGAGCCGAAGAACCTCGGCCGAGAGCTTCGCCATCGGCGCGACCTTGGCGAGCCCACCCGGCATGCCGCGGAAGGCGAGGATGCCGCGCGCCTTTTCGAGCTGCGCGGCATAGGTGCGCAGCGTCGTCACCGGCATGGACGAGGATACGAACAGCACCGGCACCCAGCCTTGTTCCACGGCCGTCTTCCTGATGCCGGCGACCGCGTCCATGTCGGGGGCTTCAAGGCCGAGCGCCTGTCCAAGCCGGCGCGCCATCGCTTCCTGTTCGGCGGCGAGGGCTTCGACCGATTGCCGCTGGGCATTCCGCGCGCGAGCCTCCATCTCGGGCGAAGTGACCCGTTTGCGCAGGCTATCGAATGCGCGGCGGCGCGTGTCCTCCGATGGGGTGGGCAGTGCGGTCGGTCCCCGCGCATCGGCATCCTGCTTTCGCGCCTCGGTTGCGTTCCTGAGGCGGTCGAGCGCCGCGTCGCCCTGCGCGGCCGCCCTTTCGCGCGCGTTTTCCGGCGCCGGGGTTTCCTGCGCGAGCGCGGATGCGGGTATCAGCATCAGCGCTCCGGCGCCGAGCAGGGCGCGCGTGCTAATGCCCGATGACGTCCATATAGGCATCGATCTTGTCCTTCATGTCGATCTGGATGTCGGCCTGGGCACGGGCCTCGATTTCGGAATAATATTCGGAGAGGTCCATCTTGCTGAAATCCAGCGCCTGGAATTCCTCCGGCGTGAAGCCGCGGCAATAGGGCTGCTTGGGTGTGCCCCAGCCGAGCCCGTTGAAGCTCTTGAGTTGGGGTCGGCCCTGTTCCTGGATGATGCGGCCGAGCTTGGTGTTGAAGCAGCAATGGCCGCGGGCCTTCTGAACGCAGATGCCGAGAATCTTCGAGGAGCAATAGCTGCCGACCTCGTGGCACATGCCCGAGCCGCGCAGCATGCCAACCTCCATGTCCTGCTGGTCACAACCGCTAAGGAGGAAATCCATCATGAAATTGATGGCGAGACTGATCGCGATCGAGGTCGGATCGATGCCGACGATGATCGCGTTGGCGCCCGCGCTCGCGGCCTGGCCGGCGGTCGCGCCCGCCTTGAAGGCCGTGAACGCCGCTTTCATGCCGGTGAACACGCCCTTGGCGACCGCGATTTTGGTGCCGATCGACGAGATCGACCCGCCCATGCCGTCCTTGACGATCTTGCCCTTGTCCTTGCAGCAGTTGGAGAAGGTGGTGCGCAGGCCCGCCGGACGGCAGCGCGCCGCGCGCCCCGAGAAAATCTCGATATTGCCGAGGCAGGCGCCATCGGCATCGACCGCGCCATCTGCCGGCACGCCGGGATCGTCGGGCACGGGCTCGTCCTCGATCGGGGTCACCGCGAGGTTGGCACATTGATTGGGCGAGCAGGCCGGGCCACCATCCTGCGGCAGGCAGGCGAACTGCTCGCCCAGCGGGCAGCTATAGGCGCCGTCCTGCTCCTGCACGCACGAGACCTTCTGCAAGGGGCACTGATATTGCCCGAGCGAGGTAATCTCGCAGGCGGCGGTCTCGCCAGGATCGTCGGCATCGCCATTCCCATTGAGGTCGGCCGCGCACATCTGCGTGGCCTGCGCCAGGGCGGGCGTGGTGGGCATTGCCACGGACAGGGCTGCAAAGAGCCCGGCGATCAGAGGGAGGAAGGTTCGGCGCATCAGCGGGACTCCGAGGTGCAGATCATGTCCGCGCCGCCGAGCCGCACCGTCTGCATCATGACGATCGCCTCGGGGAAATCGTCCAGACAACCGCAGTCGGACACCAGCTCCTCGCCGTCGCCCAACGGGCAGATGTCGGCGCCGGCGCTGCCGCGCGTGCAGGCATGGTAGAAAGTGTCCCAACCGATGGGCGCGTTCTGGCGCGCGCCGACCACGCCATCGGGCGCGACACCCGTGTTGGCCTTGGGGGCGCGGGTCTTGCAGATCGGCTCGCAGGCCGGAACCGAACCACGGTCGGGAAGCGCGAACGAACGCGACGATGCGGCATAGCCGCCGTCTTTGGTCTTCACCCGGTCAGCCAGCAGCGTCTCGGTCGAATGATCGATGATATAGGCGCCGCGGCTGAGATCGGGCTGCGGCAGGACGCCGGTGTCGATCGTGCAGCGATAGCGGCGGTCGCGCTCGAACCAGGGCCGGACCAGGCTGAGCGAACAGGCGCTGCTTTCAAACAGGCGGGTCTGGGGCAGCGGCGTCAGGCCGGTGCCGACCCCATTGCGGAAGGTCTGGACGCCGTCGACAGCCTCATCATGAAGCTGGCAATTGGCATCGGCGGCATAGCCCGCGCACGTATCGATGAGCCGTTCGGTCGGATTGCAGCTCAGATCGAGCGCCGCGTCGATCCGCGCCGACACCTCGCCTTCACCGCCGACCGCGACCCGAACCCAGATCTCGTGCGATCCCTTGGTGAGGAAGGGCTTCAGGTCGAGATTGGGGGTGCCATACCAGGTCCGTCCGCGTTCGCATTTGCCGGGCGGCAGTCCGCTTCCGGTCCAGCCGCCGGGATCGGCGTGGATGAGCGCCCCATCCACCCGGACCTGCACCCAGTCGTCGAAGAGAATCTGCGAGAGCCGCGCCGAGACGAGGCGATCGGGATCGCCGACATCGAGCGTCATCCGAAAATCATGGATGCGGCAGCTTCCGCCGCTCAGGCTGTCGTCGCGCGGCGATCCCAGCAGGAACGCGCGCGTGTCCGGCGTATCGGCGTGGGTTGCGTAGCCGCCCGAGGTCCGGGCGATGATTGCGTCAGCCGTGACCGCCTCGAGCTTCACCTCGCGCCGGATCGTGCAGGCGCGGATCTGCTCGGCCTTGCCCATGCCGGCGGGCGAGCCCTTCAATGCCTGGAACACGCTGTTGCCGGCCGCGAGCGACGCGGCGTCGCCCTGGATCTGGGCGGGATTGGCGCGATAGACCGTCTGGGCGAGCGATGGATTGGGAGCACACGCCGTCGATTGCGCGCCGGTGTAGCGAATGATCGGGCCGTCGATCGCTGCCTGCGCCACACCAATACGCGGATCGGCCGAGGTCAGCGCGCCAACCACGCCGCCGCCGATGTCCTTCAGCGTCGCGGCCATATTGCCCCAGACCAGATTGCTGCCGCAGCTATTGTTGACGCAGTAGCAGCCGGCGAGCGCGGTCAGGTCGACCTCGCTCAGCTTGAGATCGCCCGCGCCCGAGACATCCCATTTATAGCTGCGGCATTGGTTCCAGGTGCCGGGCTGGCAGGCGATCACCCCATTGGCGCAGATACCCGACACCGGCACCGGCAGGGTGAGCGTCTGGTCGAACGAACCGTTGAGATCCTTGTCGCGGCTGATGCGCAGGTTGGTGATGTCACCCGTGGATCCCGGCTGCGCGAGGATTTCGAGCAGGGTCGAGGTCGTCTGGCAGGCGAGCGTCGGGTTGAAGCTCTTGGTCCCGTCGACGGTCGTGATCGCCTCGCCGGCGAGCCCGGGCGTCACATAGTTCTTCTGGAGCGCCTCGCTGTCGGCGCTCTTCTCGCGCGCGGCCTGTGCGGCGGCACGCGCGCGTTCCTCCATGCTCTGGGCATGCGCCGAGATCGGCATCACCAGCGCGGTGGCGAGCAAGGCAAGCGCGCGCAGCTTCATAGCAGGCGCTCGGATGTCGAGCGCGACCCAAAGGCGAAGCGCAGCATGTCTCCCGCCCGGAAATAGGGCGATCCGGGCGGGAGTATCCGATAGACAGCTTGCCCCTGGAAGGTGGTCAGCACGGCCGCGACCGGGGCGACGGTGAGAGGGGTGCTCGCCGGCCCGGCAGGGAGACCGGCGACCGTGCTGACCGGGGGTGGAGCGGCGGCGCAGGGGGCTGTCACCGCCGC
>NZ_AYOY01000038.1 GCF_000508185.1 Sphingobium sp. C100
CATGCCAGCCGCATCCGCCGGAACGGCCGCCACAGCGCGCTCACCACCGCCGGCGGGGTCGCGCTCTCGGTCCCGCGCGCCAGATAATGGTCCGCCGCCAGCCGCACGATGCCCTGCCGCAACGCTTCGGGCACGCCGTTCAACTCGCCCGCCATCCCGGCGCGATAGCGGACCGCCAGCACCCGCCCGTCCCCCGCGCGCGTCGATCGCACCCACCCGTCGCCCGCCGCGTCGATGTCGATCGCATAGGCCTCGACCGGCAAAGCCTCGCTCGCGCCGTCCGCGTCCACCGCCGCCACGCTCTCGATCGCCAGCACCGGCCGCGCCGACAGCCGCTGCCAGCCGCCGGTCCCCGCCACCGTTTCGCGCGCCGACCGCGCGACCAGCCATTGGCCGACAAACTGCTCGCACAGCGCCGCCGCCCCGCGCAGCAACCCGGCCAGCACCGCGTCCTCGCCCTCGGTCTCGATCCGCAGATAGGCTTTCAATTCCGCCAGCGATGTCGCCAGAGCCCCGCTTTCCTGTTCCGCCAGCATCAGCGCTCCTCCACCCGGATCGTCACCGATCGCTCATCCATCTGCCCGTCGGACAGGGTGACGCGGTTGGTCAGCCGATAGAGCCGCCCCACCATTCCACCCGCCAGCCGCGCGCTGCTGCGCTGCGCCTCGAACACCGTCGCCTCCACGGTGACGCCGCCCGGTTCGTCGGGGCCGACCGTCCACCCGCTGGCGATCAGGCTCTGCCCCGCCAGATAGGCCGACCAGTCGATCGCATGGTCGATCCGCGCCTGCGGATCTTTCACAATCAGGCTCATCTGATCTTGCTCCCCCTTGTCCCCTCGACCCGCATCGCCGCCGCCCGCGCCGCCACGCGCGCGCCCAGTTCCGGCCGCACCCCGATCCGCCATGGCCCGGCCCAGCCGCCGCCCGCGCCGACCGCACCGATCGCCGCCGCGCCCAGCGCCTCACCCTGCAACATCGGCCGCCTCCAGCGCATCGAGCCGCGCCTCGATCCGCGCGATCGCGCGCCGCTGCCATGCCGCTTCCAGCGCCAGGCACTCCTCGTAACGCAGTCCCCAGCGGTCCCCCGCCGCGACCGCAGGCGTCACCGCGCCGTCCTCATCGACCTGCGCCGCGCGCGCGTCCCAGCGATCGCGGCACAGCAGCCCCAGCCGCACCGCCGCGCCCGCGCCCAGCCGCGCGTCGATCGCGTCGCGCACGTCCTGCGCCACCAGGCCCAGATGGACGCGCGCCTCCGCGCCCTTCTCCGCCACCGCCGCGACGAAGCGGAACTGCCGCCATCGCACCGCGCCCCAGGCCTCGATCAAATCCGCGCCGACGTCGGCCAGATCCTGCTTCGCGCGCGCGTCCGACGTGCTGATGGTCCCGCTCGCGGCATAGATGGTGGACCATCGCGCCGCCCCGCTCCCCAGCGCAAAGCCATTATCCGCCGACGGCGCCACCGCGCCAAAGGCGGTGATCGCCTGATGCTCCAGCCGCAGCGTCTCCTGCATCGCGCCCGACCCGGTGCGCCCGACATAGAAGTTCAGCCGCGAAGCAAGATTGGTCGCGCCCGGCGACGCGCCGACATAGCTGGTGCGGATGCGCGATAATTCGGTGAAATTACCCTCGATCTGCCCCCAGACATTATAGTCCCCGATGACATCGCCGCTCGCTATGTCGGTCCGCGCCGCCAGCGTGCCATTGGCGCGATAGAGCCGGTTATTGGCGAGCGAGCCGATGCCCACCACGCGGAAACTGGCCTGCCCGCCATCCATCATCACCGCCAGCGCCGGCGTCACCACGCTCACCCGCCCCATCCATCCTTCCGCCGGATACGTGTCGCTGGTCAGCGTGTTGATATGCAGTTCGGCGCCGCTCATCCGCTGCACGCCGCTCGCGCCCAGCGCGCCGATCCGCGCCCGCACCGCCCCGGCATCGCCCTGTTCCAGCAGCGACCGCCCGAACCCCGCCGTGGTCAGCGCCGCGATCGCGTCCAGTTCCCCGCTCGCCGCCTGCCGCCCCGCCAATCCCTCGGCCAAGCCCTCCGCCAAGCCCTCAAGCGCCGCCTGCTGGCTTTCCAGCCCCCCGGCAAAGCCATCGACCGTCATCTGCGCCGCGCCGACCGCCGCCGCCAGCCCGTCCATCGCGACCTGCTGCGCGCCCAGCGCCTCATCCAGCCCCTCGATCGCGCTCATGTCATGGCCATGCCCCTCGACCGCCGCGATCCAGCCGCTGTGCGGCGTCAGCCCGACCAGCTTCTCGCCCGCGGCGAAATCCACCGCCGCCCCGTCCGCCGACGAAGCGACCGGGCCGCGCACCAGCCGCCCCTCGCCATCCAGCGTCCCGGTCCCCGCCTCCCATTGCGGCGGCGCGCCCACGCCCATGATGACATAGGGAAAGCTTGCCCCCGCGCTCACCGCCTCGGCAAAGGTGCGATGCCCCGCCACCGCCCCGCCCAGCGTCAGCGGCCCGCTGCCGCCATCATGACAAACCTCCCGCACCAGGTCGGCCATTTCCAGCCCCGTGATCGCCATGTCCGCTCCCCCCTGTAAAATGGATGAAAAGGGGGGAAGCCGCCCAGGCCTCCCCCCCATGGACAATCACGAAGCCGCGAACTTCATCAGCTTGATCGCCTCGCTGTTCGCCACGCCGCCGCCGATCCGCTTGACCGCGTAGAAATGCACGAACGGCTTGTTGCTGAACGGATCGCGCAGGATGTTCGTGTCGCTGCGCTCGGCGATGACATAGCCGGCCTGGAAATTGCCGAAGGCGATCGACAGGCTGTTCGCGGCGATGTCGGGCATGTCCTCCGCCTCGACCACCGGATAGCCCAGCAGCGTGGCGGGCTGTCCCGCCATCATCGACGGTTGCCAGACAAACGCCCCGTCGCTGGTCTTCATCTTGCGGATCACCGCCAGCGTCGCGCTGTTCATCACGAACGCCGCCCCCTGCCGATAGGGCGCGCGCAGGCTCTGGATCAAGTCGATCAGCCTGTCCTGCGGATTGCTCGCCGGAAAAGCGCCCGCCGCGCCCGACGCCACATATTGCAGCGATCCGAACGCGCGCACCCCGTCCGCTTCATTGGTGGTCGTATAGGTCAGGAAACCCTTGGGCTTGTTCGTGCCATTGCCGCTGACGAAGGCCGCGCCTTCCGCCGCCGCGAACTCCCGCGCAATCTCGCCCGCCAGCCATCCTTCGACATCGAACTGCGCATCGTCCAGCATCGCCTGGCTCGCCGCCGGATTGGCGAACAGTTCGCCCGACGGCGGCACGATCTCGTTAAAGGTCGGCGTCCCCGTCTCGGCCCGCGCGCCGGTTTCACTGGCCCAGCCCGACACGATGCCGCCCGCGCTCACCAGCTTGCGATAGCCCGCCGTGCCCGTCCGCACGACATTGGCGATCGACCGGATCGGCGAAATGCTTTTCAGCGTGCTGCCGATCAACTGGTCGATCTCGCGCGGCACCGCATAGCCGCCCGCCGCGCCCGACGCGCCGGAAAAGCTTTTCAGCTCCACCCCCGCTTCCATCCCCTGCCGCAGATAGCGCTCGACAAAAGCCGCCCGCGCCGGGTCCACCGCCCCGCCCTTGACGCCATCGAGCGCGGGCCGCTGCTGCACCAGCAAAGCCCCCTTGAGCGCCGCCACCTCCTGCGCCAACCCCTCGATCCGCTCCCCCTGCGCAACCATTTCCAGGGTCGCTTCCAATTGATCCGTCATGCATGTTCTCCCGCTCGCAGAAACAAAAAAAAGCGGCCCCGAAGGACCGCTCGTAAAATCCTTCTCCCCCGTAGGAGAAGGATAGGAAGCCTTGCCGGCCAACTCGGCCAGGCGAAGTTGGATGACGGCGGTCATTGTTCGCCGCCCCGATTGCCTTTTCCGCCGAACCCCGCCACGTTGCCGGAAATGGGGCAATCGACTTGAACTATCCGTCTGGCGCTACTGCAGAACTCGGGCTGCTGCGGCGCACCATCGCGGGCGTGCTGGATTTCAAGGGACGCTCTCGCCGGACTGAAGTCCTGCTCTACCAGTTCGCCGTCGCACTTGTCGGCGTGACCCTCGGTTTCGCCGGCAGCACCTTCTTGCCCCACGCATTTGCGTCGACGCTCATCGTGATAGTAAGGGTCGTCACAGCGTTGCCGCTGGTCGCTTTGTTCGCCAGACGACTGCATGACCAGAACCGATCCGCATGGTGGACGCTCATTCTACCGGTGGGCATGGGACTGAACATAGTGCGCCATGAAAGCCGGCTTGTGGCAAACACGCCATCCTCGCCGCCATGGCTTGGCCTCGCTTACGTCTGTGTCGTCATATTGATGCTTGTGCTGTTCTATTGGCCTGGTACGCGCGGCCCCAACCGCTTCGGCAGCGACCCGCGCGAAGCATGAGCTTCACCCTCGCCACCAACGGCGCGCACCATGTCCCCGCAGCCCTCGACACGCCCGCGCTCGCCACCATCGAAGCCGCCCTGTCTGCCTTCCCTGCTGACCGCGCCGGCCAGCGCCTCGCCAAGCTCCCCATGCTCGCCGGGATGCTGAGCGCCACCGGCGCAGTCGGCCGCCACGCCGCCGCCCATCTGGGCGACGCCGCAAAGCCGGTGCGCGCGATCCTGTTCGACAAGAGCGCCGCCGCCAACTGGGCGCTGGGCTGGCATCAGGACCGCACCATCGCCGTCGCCACCCGCATCGATACGCCCGGCTTCGGCCCATGGACCGTTAAATCCGGCATCCAGCATGTCGCCCCGCCGCAATCGCTGCTCGACGCGATGCTCACATTGCGCATCCACCTCGACCCCGTCGAAGCCGACAACGCCCCGCTGCTGATCGCACCCGGCTCGCACCGCCACGGTCGCGTCGCCGAAACCGACGTCCCCGGCCTTGTCGCGCGCTGCGGCATCCATGCCTGTCTCGCGCAGCGCGGCGACATCTGGCTTTACGCCACGCCGATCCTCCACGCCTCCGATGCCGCCCGCCGCCCCCGCCACCGTCGCGTCCTGCAACTCGACTATAGCGCCAACCCGCTGCCCGGCGCGCTGGCGTGGTCGGGCGTCTAGCCCTTTACCCCGCGGAGATTTCCAACTCGGTGAAAACGAATTCCCCAGTCGAGCAAGCGACCATCGCAACCGGCTTATCGCCTGGCGCAAAGGCGAACCGCTTCTCCATATCCCCTATCTTTATCACCCCGTCATTACCCGTCGCCGAGACAGAAAAGGGCACGGACGTGCCGACCGGAATGGAGGCAAAAGTCTCTCCATCTTCGCCTTTTCCGTCAATGACGTGACGTGTGGCAAAGAAAATCGCCCCTTCTCGTTGTTCGTCCTTGTCGGGGATGTCCGCCAATATGCGAATGGCGACCTGCTGCTTACGGTCCGCGCTGGTCAATGAAATCAGCGCTGTCGGCAGCCATTCACCTTCCTTATAAAGTTGTCGCGCAGCAACATTGCCCTGCAATATATGGTCCGTTCCCGCCGCAACGGTCTGCAATTTTGTAAAATGGCCACCCCGCGCGTCGCAATCAAAAACAAATGGCTCGGCCATGCATGGTCCGGTGATCCCTCCTATCAAGGAAAAAATTACCCAAGACGCCATTCTTTTCACAAAGAATCTCCAATCGACTGCGCGAAAAGGCGATCTTTCCATCAACGTCGTCAAGTGCAATGATTCTCGCCAATGGCTGCATCGGATGCGTGACCAAACTCACCTCCACCAGGTCCAGCGCCAGCAATTCGCGCGGCCCCGCGCCCCGCGCCGCCTTCACCCGATATCCGAAACTCAGCCCATCGACCGCCCCGCTCGCCAGCGCCGCCGCCGCCTCGCGTCCCGCCGCCGTCCGCCGCGACACCCGGCCGATCACGCGCAGCCCGCGCGCATCCTCCCGCGCCTTTTCGACCATGCCGATCACGCAGCCCGGCCCATGCTGCCACAACAACGGCACGCCCGCAGGAACCACAGCGCCGAACGCGCCCGGCCGCACCACGTCGCCGCCCCGGTCCACCCGGTCGAACACCGCCGCATAGCCGGCGAAGCGCATGTCGCCGCTCATGCCCGCACCAGCCCCAGCAGCCCGACCTTCACCGCCACCCCCAGCAGCACCAGCGCCATGCCGATCCGCACCGCCCAGCCGATCACCGCTCCGCGCGCGGCCTTCTTCGCGTCGCGCCAGGCGGACAGCAGTTCGCGCAGTTCCCGCACATCCTTTTCCGCGCTCCGATCGCTCAGCCCCAGCCGCTCCAGCGCCCGCTCCGCGCCCAGCCCGCTCGCCTCCTCGATCAGCGCGCGGATCGTCACCATGTCGGCCACCTGCCCCTGCGCCTGCGCGACCAGCCGCGCCAGCATCTCCTCTTTCATGCCCCCGCTCCTTTTCATCGGCGCCCGCCGCGCCTATCTGGCGCACCATGAAGCGCACCCATCGCAAAGTCCTGATCGTCCTCGTGATTGCCGCCCTTGGCCTTGTCGCCTGGCATTTCGACCTGTTCCGCGCCGGCGATTGCCTGAGCCAGGGCGGCCGCTGGAACTGGGCCAATGATTTCTGCCGCCTCGACAGCCTCGCCCGGCCAGCGGCTGGCTGAAGATCGCTTCACAATTCTGTGATGGTCGAGATTTGGCGCAGGCCGAGGCGAAAATGGTGCATTTCGAGAACCGGCGCGCAGCGTGCTTAAGGCACGTGAGCACCGGAAGCGCAGAAAAGCGCCATTTGCAGCCCGGCCTGGGTCAAATATCGGCCGTCACAGCCCCAGCATCGCCTTCTTCTCCTCGGCACTCAGAAAATCCGCCGCCGCCACCCGATCCCACAGCGCCGCGCGCTCGTCCGACAGCGCCGGCACCGCGTCCAGGTCCGCCTCGATCGCCACGCCGGGCCACCAGCCGCTCAACCCCTGCGACAATCCCGCGCAGATTTTCGCCACCAGCGGCAATATCGCCTGCCGCCACAACGCCTTGTTGGCCTCGCGATAATTGGCGTAGCTATTGTCGCCCGGCAGCCCCATCAGCATCGGCGGCACGCCAAAGGCCAGCGCGATCTCCCGCGCCGCCGCGCTTTTCAGCCCCACGAAATCCATCTCCGCCGGCGTCAGGCTCATCGCCTGCCAGCTGAGGCCACCCTCCAGCAGCATCGGCCGCCCCGCATTGGCCGCGCCGGCAAAGGCCGCCTCCATCTCCCGCTTCACCCGCTCATATTGCTCGGGCGAAAAGACCGATCCGTCGCCCGGATCATAGACCATCGCGCCACTGGGCCGCGCCGCATTGTCGAGCAGCGCCTTGTTCCACGTCGTCGCCGCATTGTGGATCGCCACCGCGCCCGCCGCCGCGCCCGCGCAGCCCAGCCCATAATGATCGTCCAGCGGATGCAGCGCCTTCAGGTGCAGCAGGCTGGTGCGCCCCGCGCCGTCCTCCGGCGACAGGCGCATCACGCTGTCCCCGACGCGATACAGATAGGCCGCCGGCCAGCCGCGCGCATCCGCCTCCACGCTGACCCGCTCGGGCCGCAGCGCGAACAGTTCGGCCGGCATCCCGTCCGCGCCCGCGATCACCTGGACATAGCCATTGCCGTGCAGCAGCAGGTGGCAGGCCAGCGTCTCGATCAGCCCCTGCCCCGCCGAAGCCCGCCCGACCAGCGCCAGCACCCGCGCGCCATCCTCCACGCCGCGTATCTTGATCGCCGTCGCGCCCGCGCCTTCGGACACCAGCCGCATCGCCCGCTGCGCCACCGCATTGCCCATCACCCCGGCACGCAGCTGCGCCTCATAGGATGCCGGCCATTCCCCCAGCGCCACCGCGCCCGTGCCCCAGGCGCGCGCCAACACCGGCCGCGCATCGCCCGATGCGGCCGCCTTCGTCCCGAACCATTTCATTACACTGTCCCCAAACGCAAAAACCCTCTCCCGCCGGGGGGAGAGGGTCGGTTGAACGCAAAACCCCTCCCGCTGGCGGGAGGGGCAGCGAGACTTGCGCGCGCAGCGCGCCGGTCGCAGCGGGGGGGGCAGTCGCGCAAAACCCCTCCCGCTGGCGGGAGGGGCAGCGAGACTTGCGCGCGCAGCGCGCCGGTCGCAGCGGGGTGGGCAGTCGCTCCCCGTCAGCCCGGCCGCCTCATCGATTGCGCGCCAGCACCCGGTCGCACGCGGAATCCGTGCCTTCGCTCTTGCCGATCACCCGGCCCGCGACCGCGCCGGCCGCACCGGCCAGCAAGGTTTCGCCCAGGCTCCCGCCCGCCAGCGCCCCGACGCCCGCGCCACCGGCCGCGCCGATCACCGTGCCCTTGTCGCGGCCTTTCTTGCCCTTGAGCAGGCAATAGCGCACATCGTCGCGATCCTTGGGCGCCGCCCGCGCGATCCGCGCGCGATCGCCGCTATTCAGGCTCGCCGCCATCACCGGCGTCGCAACCACCGAAACACCGACGAGCGCCGCGAAGATTTTGGCTGTCTTCATGTCACTTGCTCCGTTGAAAACCATCATGGATCAGGAACGGATCGGCCGGCGCGCCGGTTCCGTCATCCGGCGCGGCTTTCCCTTGGCCAACTCACGGCAATCCCCGTCAGCAACCATGTCGTCCAGATCAGCCAATAGGCCCAGAGCAGATCGGCCTCCCGCGCCAGCGGTAGCATCCGCACATGAAATCCGATCCATAGGATCAACAGTCCGGCAAAAAGCTGAAGCGACGGAAAACAGGCGTCGCCGTTCATGCGGCCCGCGATTTTCCATCGCCAGCCCCCATCATGATCGGCGGGCGCGTAGAGTGCGAAAGCAAAGCGAAGAAACGGCAGCATCAACAGCAGCGTCATCGGAAAGGCGAGCATTTCCAGAACCGGAATATAATCATTGAAACAGTCGTCGAAGCCGCCCGTGAACCGCCTCCCGGCGCATCGGACATTCCTCGCCACGATAGGACCATATGAAAAGGCGAAGGGGTATCCGACCCACAGGGGAACGCTCAGCACCGCCAGCCAGAAACGCAATCGTTCGCTCATGCAGGCCCTCCAGCCGCTCCCTGTAGCACAACCTCACAACCCCCGCACCCGCGCCTCGCCCCGCCGCCCCAGCATCAATTCGCTCAAGGCCCACACCAGCGCGTCCGCCCGGTCCGGCGACCGTCCCGGCCCGACATAGCCGCCGCCCGCCAGCAGCCCGCACATCTGGTCCTCCATGTCGGGAAAGGCGCCGCGATGCGCGACCCGCCCGGCTTCATACAGCGCCGCCACCGGCTCGGCCCCC
>NZ_AYOY01000039.1 GCF_000508185.1 Sphingobium sp. C100
TCTCGCCATCGAGAGGGCGACCCCCCTCCACCACCAGCTCCGCTGGCGGTCCCCCTCCCCTTGCAGGGGAGGATTTGCTTGAGGCCGCTCACTTCTTCACCCCCAATATGCCCTTGTCGGCGTCGTCGGCAAACATGCCCACGCGTTGAATCTCCCACTCCAATTCTATGCCGCTCGTTTCTTTCACGCGGCGGCGGACTTCCTCGCCCAGCGCTTCGATGTCGGCGCTGGTGGCGTCGCCGGTGTTGAGGAGGAAATTGGTGTGCTTCTCGCTCACCTGCGCGCCGCCGATCTGAAGGCCGCGACAGCCCGCTTCGTCGACCAGCGCCCAGGCCTTGCGCCCGTCCGGGTTTTTGAAGGTGGAGCCGCCGGTCTTGCTGCGCAGCGGCTGACTTTCCTCACGCGCGGCGGCGATGCGGTCCATTTCGGCCTGGATCGCGGCGGATTCGCCGGGATGGCCGCGAAACGTCGCGCTGACCACGACTGCGCCTTGCGGCAGGGTCGAGTGGCGATAGGTGTAGCCGAGATCGGCGTTGCCGAGCGTCGCCCGTGCGCCCGAACGCAGCACGACATCGCATTCGATCAATATGTCGCGGGTTTCGCGGCCATAGGCGCCGCCGTTCATGCGCACGAAGCCGCCGACCGTGCCGGGGATGGAGCGCAGAAATTCAAGGCCGGCAATGCCGTTATCGCGCGCGGTCGAGGAGACGAGGATGCCGGACGCACCGCCGCCGCAGACCAGCGTCGTGGCGTCCAGCCGCTCGACCTTCGCAAAGGGCTTGCCGAGGCGCACGACCACGCCCGGCACACCGCCGTCGCGGACGATGAGGTTGGAGCCGAGGCCGAGCGCCATGACCGGCACTGACGGATCAAGGTCGCGCAGGAAAGCGGACAGGTCGTCCGCGTCCTTCGGCTCGAACAGCCATTGCGCCGCGCCGCCCGCCTTGAACCAGACGAGCGGGGCCAGCGGCGCGTCGGCCTTCAGCGTGCCACGAACGGGCGGAAGGGCAAGCGTCGTCGTCAACCGCGAACGCCCCACAGGTTCATCCAGCTTTTCATCGCCTTCATGCCCGCTTCGCCCGCATCCTGCGCGGCCATGCCGGCCCGGACATTGCGCTGCGCCGCTTCCACCATGTCGCGCGCGGCTTCGACCCCCTGCATCTGGGCATCGATCATGCGCTTCTGCATTTCCAGACCCACGGCGAACAGTTCGAACATCAGGCGGTTTCCTTCACCTTGGCGGAGACAGCGGCGGCTAGGCCCGCCGCCCATTTGGTGATGTCGCCGGCGCCCAGGCACACGATCATGTCGTCGGGCTGGAGGTCGGCGGCGACGTGCGCGGCGAGATCGTCGGCGTCGGTGACGATCGCGGCGTGACGATGACCGCGCCGCTTGAGCCCCGCGACGAGAGCCGCGCTGTCCACACCGTCGATCGGCTGTTCGCCGGCTGCATAGACGGGCGAGGCATAAACGACATCGGCGTCGTTGAAGGCTTGCTGAAACTCGTCCATCAGGTCGTGCAGGCGGGTGAAGCGGTGCGGCTGGACCACGGCGACGACGCGACCCCCGCTCGCCGAACCAGACAAGCCTTCGCGCGCGGCGGCGAGCACGGCGCGGATTTCGACCGGGTGGTGGCCATAATCGTCGATAACGGTGGCGGTTCCGTCACCGGCTTGGATCTCGCCGACCTTGGTGAAGCGACGCTTGACCCCGCCGAACTTGGCGAAGCCGGTCTGGATGGTCGCGTCGTGAATACCCATTTGCAGCGCCACGCCGATCGCCGCCATGGCGTTCAGGACATTGTGGCGGCCGGGCATCGGCATTTCTATGCCTTCGATCCGGCGCACCGATCCGTCGCGCTCACGGATCTGCACGTCGAAGCGGTTGCCGCCGGGGATGGGCTGGACATTTTCACCGCGAATGTCGGCCTGGGCGGAAAAACCGTAGGTGACGATGCGACGATCCTGCACACGCGGCAGGATCGCCTGCACTTCGGGATGATCGAGACACAGCAACGCCGCGCCGTAGAAAGGCACATTGCCCACAAATTCGACAAAGGCGTCCTTCACCCGGTCGAAACTGCCATAATGGTCGAGATGTTCGGGATCGATATTGGTTACGACCGCAATCGTGCCATCGAGGCGCAGGAAGCTCCCGTCGCTCTCATCCGCTTCCACCACCATCCAGTCGCTATTGCCCAGACGCGCGTTGGAGCCATAGCTGTTGATGATGCCGCCATTGATGACCGTGGGGTCCACCCCGCCCGCGTCCAGCAGCGCCGCGATCATCGAGGTGGTCGTGGTCTTGCCATGGGTGCCCGCGACCGCGACGGTGGATTTGAGGCGCATCAGTTCGGCCAGCATTTCGGCGCGACGGATTACTGGTATACGGGTCTCCAGCGCCAGTTCGACCTCCGGGTTGCCGCGCTTGATCGCGGTGGAGGTGACGACCACGGCGGCATCGCCCAGATTTTCGGCCTGGTGGCCGATCATCACCCTGATGCCCTTGGCGCGCAGTCCTTCCACGACATAGCCTTCGGCCACATCGGACCCCTGCACGCTATAGCCCAGATTATGCATCACTTCGGCGATACCGGACATGCCGATGCCGCCGATGCCGATGAAATGGATCGTGCCGATATCGGTGCCGACACCCTTCATGCGATAAACTCCGAAAATATGCCGTCATTCGAGCGAAAGCCGGTATCTCTCTTTTCTGCGAGAGGGACCGAAAAAGACGATGTCAGACGCCAGCCTTTGCTGGGATGACCGAGGGGAACCATCACGCCGGCACTCCTCGCAAATTGAGCGTCGTCGGCGCCGGACCGACCTTGACCGGGTCATTCATGATGGGCGCTTTGCCGATGCTTTCAAGCAGGTCGGCCATGTCACGCGCGGCGTCGGGGCGTCCGCAATGGTGCGCGCGCTTCGCCGCATTCTGAAGCGCGCCCGGCTCCATCGCCATCTTCTGCATCTGCTTGGCGAGTTCGACGGCGGTGAAGCGCGCCTGCGGGATGGTGCGCGCGCCGCCAGCCTCGGTCATTTCGCGGGCATTGGCGGTCTGATGGTCGTCCATTGCGCTGGGCAGCGGGATCAGGATCGCCGGGCGACCAGCGCAGGTCAGTTCGGCGAGGGTCGATGCACCCGCGCGGGCGATCACCAGATGCGACCAGCCGAGCTTTTCGGGCACATCGTTGAAATAGGTGGCGAGGTCGGCGGGGATTTCCATGTCCGCATAGACCTTGCGCACCCGCTCAATATCCTCGGCGCGGCATTGCTGCGTCACCTGGAGACGGCGGCGCAGCGCGACCGGGAGCATCGACAGGCCTTCGGGCACGACGTTGGACAGGATGGTGGCGCCCTGGCTGCCGCCGATCACCAGTACGCGGAATACGCTTTCGTCGGTCAGCGCGGGGAAATCCTCCTCGCGCAGCGCCTTCACTTCCTCGCGCACCGGATTGCCGACCAGATGCACCTTGGCGGCATATCTGGTCTTCAAACGCTGCACGTCGGGATAGGCCGTAGCGATGGCGTCGACGCGGCCGGCCAACAGGCGGTTGACCCGGCCCAGCACGGCATTTTGTTCATGGATCGCGGTCGGGATGCCGTCGGCCAGCGCGCCCAGCAGTGCGGGCATGGCGGGATAGCCGCCGAAGCCGACCACGGCGGTGGGGCGAAAGGTTTCGTTGAGGCGGCGGGCCATGGCGCGGCCGGCGAGGATCGCCTTCAACGCGCCGGGCCAGCTGGCCGGATTCTTCGTCATCCGTCCGGCGGGCATGACATGCACTTGGGCGGATTCGAAGATGCCGGGGATTTTCGCGCCGCGCTCATCCGTGACGAGGGCGACATGATGGCCGCGCGCCATCAACTCCTCCGCCACGGCATGGGCTGGAATCATATGACCCCCCGTCCCGCCGGCGGCGAGGACGAAGTGACGGGAAATGCTCATCGACCACTCCATTTGACGACGGTATGCCGGCCCATGAAGGGATTGCGCCGGGTAAAGGCGAGCAGCAGGCCGACCCCGATGCAAAGCGCCAGCATAGAGGAGCCACCGTAGCTGATAAAGGGCAGCGTCATGCCCTTGGACGGAAATATCTGCGCATTGACGCCCATGTTGATGATCGCCTGCAACCCGAACTGGGTGGTGAGGCCGGCGGCGGCGAGGATGGTGAAATTATCCTCCTCGTCCAGCAGGCGGAGCAGCACGCGCACCACGACGGCGAGGTAGACGCAGGCGATGGCGATGCAGGCGAGGAGGCCGAATTCCTCGCCGATCACCGAGAAGATATAGTCGGTATGCGCTTCGGGCAGGCGAAATTTATTCTGGCCTCCGCCCGGTCCGACCCCGGTAAAACCGCCATGGGTGATGGTGCGAAAGGCAAGGTCGGTCTGGTCCGGGCCGGTATCCATCTGGACGCCGATGCCCAGAAAGTCGTTGATGCGCTGCCGGCCATTTTCGTAGAACATATAGACGCCGACCAGGCCCGCCAGACCCGCGCCGCCCAACATTGCGATCCATCGCATTTCAAGGCCCGACAACAGCAGCAGGCATCCCCAGCAGGCCAGAAAGATCACCGTCTGGCCGAAGTCGGGCTGACGCATCAGGATCGCCGCGATCAACAGCGTCATCGCGCCGGTCAGTTGCATCACCGGGAGATTCTGATCCTTGGTCCGCAGCGACAGCAGCCAGGCCAAGGTCACGACATAGGCGGGCTTGAGAAATTCCGACGGCTGGAAGCGAAAGCCGGGCAGGTCGATCCAGCGCTTGGCGCCGTTCACGGTGCTGCCCAATATAGGCACGAACAGCAGCATCAGGAAGAAGAAGGCGCAGCAGAAGATCGCCAGCCGCCGCGCCTGCGGCCGGGGCAGCATGGAAATGACCAGCATGATCGGCAGGCCGAGCATGACCCATATGAGCTGGCGATAGAAATAGATCAGCGGATTGACCGCGACCGAAGCGGTTGAGCGGTCAATGGCGGCGACCGGCGACGCAGCCGCGACGGCAACCAGCCCGATCGCCATCAGCGCGACGATCAGCGACAGGAGGACGCGGTCGATTTCCCAGAACCAGATGGCGAGCGCCGTCCGTTCGCGCGGGACGGTGCGGGTACGAAAACCCTTCACCAGTTCACCAGCCCTGGACATGCCTGTTCCCCTCTTGCTCATCGCCCCGAGACTTCCCTATTCCAGCGCCGCGACGGCGGCGGCGAAGGCATCGCCGCGTGCTTCGAAATCGCGAAACTGGTCGAAACTGGCGCAGGCGGGCGATAACAGCACCACGTCGCCCGGCCGGGCGATGCGGGCCGCGCGACGGACGGCGGCGCTTAGCATCTCACTGTCGTCCACCGCCATATGGGGCCGCAGCAGATCGGCGAATTTATGCCCCGCTTCGCCGATGGTGTAGGCGTGGGCGACATTGCCATAATAGGGTACGCATTCATCCAGATTGTCGGATTTCGCGACGCCGCCCAATATCCAGTGTATGCGCGGCATGCCATCCCTGGGCGGCCAGGCGCCGAGAGCCGGTGCGGTCGAGGCGGCATTGGTCGCCTTGCTGTCGTTGACATAGAGGACGCCGTTGCGCGTCGCCACCGCCTGCATCCGGTGCGGAAGCGAGGCATAGCTGGCGAGGGCGCTGGCGATCGTTGCAGCGTCGATGTCGAGCGCTTTCGCGACAGCGATCGCGACAGCTGCATTCTGGGCATTATGCGGCCCCTGGAGCGCCGGCCAGGTCAGTTGTTCCATCGGGTCGATATCCAAGGAAGCCACCTGCCGGACATTCGACAAGCCCGCAGCGATGGACAGGCTCGGATCGTCTTCGGTCGCGATCACCGCAACATGCTGCGCGGACTGCATGGCGAACAGCCGCGCTTTGGAGGCGATATAGCCTTCAAAGCCGTTGTAGCGATCCAGATGATCGGGCGTGATGTTGAGCAGGACCGCGACGTCGCAGTCGAGGCTGTGGGTCAGGTCGATCTGATAACTGGACAGTTCCAGCACATAGACGCCCATGCCCTTCAGATTGGGTTCGAGCGGGGGCTGGCTGAGAATGGGGAGGCCGATATTGCCGCCCATGACCGTGGGATAGCCCGCCTGTTCGATGATATGATGGATGAGCGCGGTGGTGGTCGACTTGCCGTTTGTGCCGGTGATGCCCACCACCTTATGCGGCGGCAATGTCGGGCGGGCGAGCGCGAACAATTCGATGTCCCCGATGATGGGCACGCCCGCCAGCTTCGCGCGCATGGTGATGGGATGCCGGTTCAATGGCACGCCCGGCGACACGACGATGCCGTCGAAACCGGCCAGGTCGATCTCCATCGGATCGCCGAGTTGCAGCGAGACTTCGCCGTCCATGCCGGTCGCAAGCGCCTGAACGGCGTCAACCGCCGCCTCGCGCGCTTCTTCGCGGCTGTCCCAGGCGACGACGCGGGCGCCGCTGGCGACCAGCGTGGCGACGGTGGCAAGGCCGGACCGCGCCAGACCCAGCACCGCATAGGTCTTCCCCGCAAAGGCGTCCGAAACGATCATCGCAGCTTCAACGTTGCAAGGCCGGCGAGCGCCAGCACGAAGGCGATGATCCAGAAGCGGATCACCACGGTCGGTTCGGCCCAGCCCAATTGTTCGAAATGATGATGGATCGGCGCCATCTTGAACACGCGCTTGCCGGTGCGTTTGTAGAAAAAGACCTGGATGATCACGCTCATCGCCTCCACCACGAAGAGGCCGCCGATGATGCCCAGCACGATTTCATGATGGGCGGTGACCGCGATGACGCCGATCGTGCCGCCCAGCGCCAACGACCCGGTATCACCCATGAATACCGCGGCGGGCGGCGCGTTGAACCACAGAAACGCCAGCCCCGACCCGATGATCGCCCCGCACAATATGGTGAGGTTGCCCGCGCCCGGCACATGGGGGATGCCCAGATATTCCGCGAAATCCGCGCGACCGACCAGATAGACGATCAGCATGAAGGCAAGGCAGGCGATGATGACCGGCATGGTGGCGAGGCCGTCCAGGCCATCGGTCAGGTTGACCGCATTGCCGAACGCCACGATCACGAAGGCGGCGAAGCAGAAATAAAAGGGGCCAAGCTCAATCGCCGGGCCATTGTAGAAGGGCACGTAGAGCGCGGTGTTGCCATGCTGGTTGACGATCATCCAGGCGGCGATACCGGCGATCAGAAATTCGAAGATCAGGCGCATCTTGCCCGACAGCCCCTTGTGGCTGGCCTTCGTAACCTTGTCATAATCGTCGAGGAAGCCGATCGCCCCGAAGCCCAGGGTCACGAACAGGCAGGCCCACACATAGGTGGAGGACAGGTCCATCCACAGCAACACCGAGGCGACCATGGACGTCAGGATCATCAGCCCGCCCATCGTCGGGGTGCCGCGCTTGGCCAGGTGAGTCTGCGGCCCGTCGGTGCGGATCGGCTGTCCCTTGCCCTGCCTTACGCGGAGCCAGCCGATGAATTTGGGACCGATCACCAGCCCGATCAGAAGCGCGGTGAAGATAGCCGCGCCGGCCCGGAAGGAGAGATAGCGCACGAGGTTGAAAATGCCCTCGAAATCCAGGGTCTGGGCCAGCCAGTAAAGCATCAGTTCTTGTCTCCGTCGCGGGTGGCCTGCTCCAGGGCGGCGATCAGGCGGGACAGCCCGATGCCGTTGGACCCTTTGACCAGGATCGCGTCGCCCGCGCGCATTTCGGTTTGGATGAGGGGGATGGCGCTCGCCGTGTCGGGGACATGGGCATAGGGCATCGCCCCGGCGAGCGCGTCGGCCAGCGGCGCCATTTCCGCGCCGACCAATATCGCATAATCGACCCCGCCATCGCTCATCGGCGCGGCGAGACCGGCATGAAGTTCGGCGCTGCGGTCGCCCAGTTCACGCATCCCGCCCAAAATGGCGATGCGCCGGTCGGCGGTTTCGCGGCCAAGCTGCTTGAGCGTCGCGGCCATGGACAGGGGATTGGCGTTATAGCTTTCGTCGATCACCAGCGCCGCGCCGCCCGCGACGGCTACGCTGCGGCGCTCCCCCCGTCCGGGCAGGCCCGGCATTTCGGCAAGCGCAAGGCCCGCCGCCGCCAGATCGCCGCCCACCGCCTCCACCGCGGCCAGCACGGCGAGCGCATTCGACACCCAATGATCGCCGGGCGCCGCCACGGTGAAGCAGAGTTCCGCCTGCGGCAGCCGCGCCGTGACCAGCGTGCCGCCGCCCGGCGCGGGCACCGTTTCCAGCGCGCAGACATCCGCATCCGGGCTCATGCCGAAGGTCAGGACGCGCGCGGCATGGCGTTCCGCCTTGTTGTAGAGGATCGCGACATGCGGGCTGTCATAGGGGATGATCGCGGTGCCGCCGGGCTCCAGCCCCTCGAAAATCTCGGCCTTGGCCTCCGCGATCTTCGCTTCGGTGCCAAAAAATTCGATATGGGCGGGCGCGATGGCGGTGACGATGGCGGCATGGGGGCGCACCTGCCGGGTGAGCGCAGCCAGTTCGCCCGCATGGTTCATCCCCATTTCGAAAACGCCGAAAGCCGATCCGCGCGGCATCCGCGCCAGGCTCAGCGGCACGCCGACATGGTTGTTATAGCTTTTGACCGAACGATGGACCGTGCCCGGCTCGGCGCGGTCGAGCGCCAGGAACAGCGCTTCCTTCGTGCCGGTCTTGCCGACCGACCCGGTGACGCCGATCACCTTGCCCGTCATGCGTTTGCGCGAAGCCTTTCCAAGCGCTTCGAGCGCGGCCGCGCTGTCGGGCACCAATATATGGGGATGGTCCACGGCTTGGCTGACGATCGCGCCCGCCGCGCCCTGCGCAAACGCCTTGTCGACGAAACGGTGGCCGTCGGTCGTCTCGCCCGGCATCGCGACGAACAGGTCGCCGTCCGTCACCTCGCGGCTGTCGAAGGCCACGCCCGAAACGGCGAACGGCGCCGACACGGCGCCGCCTGTGGCCTCAGCGATTTCGTGCGAAGACCAAAGCTCGCTCACCCCGCGCTCTCCCGCGCCACGGTGACGTCGTCGAACGGCAGGACGCGGTCGCCAATGATCTGTCCCTGCTCATGCCCCTTGCCGGCCAGCAGCACGATGTCGTCGGCCCCGGCCTGGCGGATCGCGGCGGCGATCGCGTCGCGGCGGCCGC
>NZ_AYOY01000040.1 GCF_000508185.1 Sphingobium sp. C100
GGCGCTGCCGGTCGCCCGCACCGCGCCGGGGCGACCGATCGTCGCGGCGATTTCGCCATAGCTGCGCGTTTCCCCCGGCGGGATGGCGCGCAACGCGGCCCATACCGCCTGCTGAAATTCGGTCCCGCGCACATCCATGGGCAGGTCCGCCGCCCCGGCCGGATCATCGACCAAGGCGACCAGCCTCTGCGCCATCCGCTCGAGCGCCGGATCGGCGGGATGGAGCTGCGCGTGCGGGAAACGGGCGCGCAGTTCCGCCTCACCCTCGCCAAAGCTGATACGGCACAGGCCCTTGTCGGTCGCCGCCACCAGCATCGATCCCAGGCTGGTTTCGATCGTGCGCCAGCGGATGCCGATCCCGCGCCCGCCATCCTTCCACGCGCTGGGCGTCATGCCCAAATGCCGCTCGGCGTCGGCATAGGCGCGGCTCGGCGCATTATAGCCCGCCTCGTAAATCGCATCGGTGACGCGGTCTTCCGCGACCAGCGCCCGTTTCAACCGTTCGGTGCGCAGCGCCCGCGACCAGGCGGCCGGGGTCATACCGGTTTCCCGCTTGAACAGGCGATGGAAATGATGCGGCGCATAGCTGACATGGGCGGCGATGGCCTCCAGCCGGGGCGCCTCCTCCGCCGCTTCGATAAAGGCGATCGCCGCCTCCACCGCCAGCCGGTCGCGCCCGACCTCGTCCGGGCGACAGCGCAGGCAGGCGCGATAGCCCGCCGCCCGCGCCGCCACCGGGTCGGGCAGGAACGTCATATTCTCCCGCCTGGGGTGGCGCGCCGCGCAGCTGGGCTTGCAATAGATGCCGGTCGTGGCGACGCAACCGACGAAATGCCCGTCCATCGCGCGGTCGCGGCGCAGGAACGCGGCCCAGCAAGCGTCGGGATCGAGCATGGCGAGAGGGGCAAGGCGAGTCATATGTTTCATGGATATAGGGGATAGACCGGCAATGCGCGCCCTGCTTCCCGTGTCTTGCCGTCAAAGCATTTCGCCTTTTCCTGATTGCACCGCGCCCGGCATTGCATATGAATGCGCCACGATGGTCGCCCTCCTCCGCTGCTTCACCCCTGTCCTCGGCTTCGCGCTGGCGCTGCTCGCCTCCGCGCCGTTGCACGCCGAACAACAGGATATTGCCGCCGCCGCGCGCGGGGTGGTGCGCGTCGCGCTGGTCGCGACCGACGGATCGGACGCCTATTTCGTCGGCCATGGCAGCGGCTTTGCCGTCGCGCCGGACAAGGTGCTGACCAACGCCCATGTCGTGGAACTGGCGCGCGAGGAGCGCAATCTGGTCATCGGCGTGATCCCGTCCGAAGGCAGCAAGACCTATGGCGGGCGAATCATCGCTTATTCCCCCGGCAACGACCTGGCCCTCATCCAGTTGGAGGAAGGCCATCTGCCGGTCAGCACATTTTACGCCGGCGCGGTGAGCGACGGGCAGCATGTCATCGCCATCGGCTATCCCGGCACGGTGGACCGGGCGCAGGGGTTGGGCCTCAAGCAGATGGTCGAACCGCTCGCCACGGTGAAAACGAGCGGCAACATATCTTCCGGGCGGGCCAGCCAGAGCTTCGACACCATCCTCCACACCGCGCCGCTCGCCGCCGGGAACAGCGGAGGCCCCCTGGTCGATGATTGCGGCCGGGTGCTGGGCGTCAACAGCTTCGGGTCCATTTCGGACGGCAATGACGCCGAATTCGGTTTTGCCGTCTCCTGGCGCGAAATCGCCTCCTTCCTGCGGCAGGCGGGCGTGTCGTCGCTGCATAGCGTCGTCCCCTGCCGGTCGATGGCGGAGGCTGACGCGGCCGAAGCGGCGATCACCCAGCGCGAAGCGCAGGCGAGCGAGCAGAAGAACCGCGCCAGCGATGAAGCGCGCGACGAAGCGCTGGCCCGCGCCCGCGACGCAGCCGAACGCGACGTCCTGACCGCGCGTGAAAATGCGATGGCGGGCGCGGCCGTGCTGCTGGCGCTGGCGGTGCTGGGCCTGGGCGCGGGCGGCCTGTTCTACAGCCAGGGTCGCGAAAGACAGGCCACCTGGTTCCTGGCCGGCGGGGGCATTCTCCTGTTCGGCGCGCTCGGCCTCTTCTTCTTCAAACCCGGTTTCGACAGCATCGACGAGCGGGTGAAGCTGCCGCAGGACAAGGGCGTGACCGCCAACAGCGCCTTTGCCTGGGCGGGCGACAATATCTGCAAGGTGGACCTTGCGCGCAGCCGCCTGACCGTGTCCCAGCCCAATGACATCGCCTTCAACTGGGCCGAAGGCGGCTGCGTCAATGGCGAGGCGCAATATATCGCTTCGGGCACCCAATGGCAGCGCACCGCCATCCCCCAGGACGGCAATTTCGTATCGACCAGCCGGTTCGACCCTGCGACGGGCATGTTGCGGGTGCAGCGCTGGCTGCCCGACCTGGATACCATCGACAAGGTTCATGCACTGGCAAAGGGCAAGCCGGTCAAGGGATGCGGCGCGGATCGCGACCTGCTGGCCCGGATCGCCACGATCCAGACGGAAGCCGCCGCCCTGCTGCCCGCCCAGCCCAATGAACGGATCGTCTATCATTGCCAAAAGGGACGGCTTGCCCCGGCCGATCCTGCCGAATAGCCGATTCGTTCCGAATAAAAACTCAGGCAAATAGGTTCGATTTCGCACTATCGCTGGAATCGTGTCACATGACTTGCATAGTCATAATGGCACTGCTAACCGGCCGGGCAACAGGGGCTCGGGACGGCAATGGACCGCGCCCCCTATTTGCATGACCGGCACATCAACGGCCGGTACGCCAAACAGAGGACGGTAAGCGCGTGGAGACTACCGGCGGTATTCAGGCCAGCCTCAGCGGCCGCTATGCGGTGGCGCTGTTCGATCTGGCCCGCGACGCACATTCGCTCGACATAGTGGCCGACAGCCTTTCCGCCTTGAAGGCGGCGGTGGCGCAATCGGCCGACTTCAAGGGCCTGATCAACAGCCCCGTGTTGAGCCGTGACGCAGCAGGCAAGACGATCGCCGCCGTCGCATCCTCCATGGGGATCGACGCGCTGACGACGAAATTTCTGGGCGTGCTCGCCCAGAACCGGCGCCTGGGGCAGCTTCCGGCGGTCATCCGCGCCTACGAAACGCTCCTGTCGAATCACAAGGGAGAGGCCCGCGCCGAAGTGACGAGCGCCCATCCCCTGACCAAGACCCAGATCGGCGCCCTGGCCAAGAGCCTGAAGGCGCGCGTCGGCCGCGACGTCGCTGTCGATGCAAAGGTCGATCCCGCGATCCTGGGCGGGCTGGTCGTCAAGATCGGCAGCCAGATGATCGATAGCTCGATCCGTACCCGTTTGAACACGCTCGCCCAAGCTATGAAGGGCTGAAAAGCCCAAAAGGCTTCGATGAAAGGCTGAACATGGATATCAACGCCGCAGAAATTTCGAAGGTCATCAAGGACCAGATCGCCAATTTCGGCACCGAAGCGCAGGTGAGCGAAGTCGGTTCCGTGCTGACCGTGGGTGACGGCATCGCCCGCGTCCATGGCCTCGACAATGTCCAGGCGGGCGAAATGGTCGAGTTCGCCAATGGCGTGCAGGGCATGGCGCTCAACCTGGAAGCCGACAATGTCGGCGTCGTGATCTTCGGCTCGGACGCCGAGATCAAGGAAGGCGACACCGTCAAGCGCACCGGCACCATCGTCGACGTGCCCGTCGGCAAGGGCCTGCTCGGCCGCGTGGTCGACGGCCTTGGCAACCCGATCGACGGCAAGGGCCCGATCGTGTCCGACCAGCGTATGCGCGTGGAGAAGAAGGCGCCCGGCATCATCCCGCGCACCTCGGTCCATGAACCCGTGCAGACCGGCCTGAAGGCGATCGATACGCTCGTGCCCGTGGGCCGTGGCCAGCGCGAACTCATCATCGGCGACCGCCAGACCGGCAAGACCGCTGTCGCGATCGACACCTTCATCAACCAGAAGGGCGTCAACGCGGGCGATGACGAGGGCAAGAAGCTCTACTGCATCTATGTCGCGATCGGCCAGAAGCGTTCGACCGTGGCGCAGATCGTCAAGCAGCTCGAGGAAAATGGCGCGATGGAATATTCCATCGTCATCGCCGCGACCGCTTCGGAACCCGCCCCGCTTCAGTATCTGGCGCCCTATACCGGCGTCACCATGGGCGAATATTTCCGCGACAACGGCATGCACGCCGTCATCGTCTATGACGATCTTTCCAAGCAGGCCGTCGCCTATCGCCAGATGTCGCTGCTGCTGCGTCGTCCTCCGGGCCGCGAAGCCTATCCCGGCGACGTCTTCTACCTGCACAGCCGCCTGCTGGAGCGCGCGGCCAAGATGAATGCCGCCAATGGCTCCGGCTCGCTGACCGCGCTGCCGATCATCGAAACGCAGGCGGGCGACGTGTCGGCCTATATCCCGACCAACGTGATTTCGATCACCGACGGCCAGATCTTCCTGGAAACCAACCTCTTCTACCAGGGCATCCGTCCGGCGATCAACGTCGGCCTGTCGGTGTCGCGCGTCGGTTCGGCCGCGCAGACCAAGGCGATGAAGAAGGTGTCCGGCTCGATCAAGCTGGAGCTGGCGCAGTATCGCGAAATGGCGGCCTTCGCCCAGTTCGGTTCGGACCTCGACGCCTCGACCCAGAAGCTGCTGAACCGCGGCGCGCGCCTGACGGAGCTGCTCAAGCAACCCCAGTTCAGCCCGCTGCCCTTCGAGGAGCAGACCGCGTCGATCTTCGCGGGCACCAACGGCTATCTGGACAAGGTCGCCGTCAAGGACGTGACCCGCTATGAAGAGGCGATGCTCGCCTATCTGCGCCACGACCATGCCGACATCCTCGCCACGATCCGCGAGACCAAGGATCTGGGCGATGAGGCCAAGGGCAAGCTCAAGGCCGCGCTCGACAGCTTCGGCAAGACCTTCGCCTGATGGCGGTGACCTATCTCGCGCGGATCACCCTCGAGCCCGACTGCTTCGAAGCGGCATGTCGGGCGGTGGGGGCGATCGTCGCCGAGACACGGGCGGAACAGGGATGCGAACGCTTCGATCCCCATCCGGCCGCTGACGGGTCGCCAGTCATCTTCATCTACGAACGCTGGACCAACCAGGCCGCGTTCGAGATGCACCATGCGCAACCCTATACGCGCGCGGTGTTCAAGAATTACGAAGACTGGCTCGCCGAGCCGGTCCAGTTGACCGAACTCGCTGATGGACTGACGTAAAATGGCAAGTCTCAAGGAACTGAAGATCCGCATCGGGTCGGTCAAATCGACCCAGAAGATCACCAAGGCCAAGCAGATGGTCGCCGCCGCGAAGCTGCGCAAGGCGCAGGCCGCGGCCGAAGCCGCGCGCCCTTATTCCAGTCGCCTGGAAGCGGTCGTCGCCAGCCTGGCGTCGAAGATCGCAGGCGGCACGGGCGAAGGCGCCTCCCCATTGCTGGCGGGCACCGGCAAGGATCAGGTGCATCTGCTGGTCGTCGCCAATTCCGATCGTGGCCTGGCGGGCGCGTTCAACGCCAACATCGTCAAGGCCGCGCTCGCCAAGGCGCGGGCGCTGGAACTGGACGGTAAGACCGTGCAATTCTATCTGATCGGCCGCAAGGGGCGCCCGGTCATCAACCGCGCCTATCCCGGCAAGATCGTCGCGCAGTTCGACACGACGGGCGCCAAGGAGCCGGGTTTCGACCAGGCCCAGGCGATCGCCCATGACCTCACCGACATGTATCTGAACGGCAAGTTCGACGTCGCGCACCTCTTTTATTCGCGCTTCAAGTCGGCGCTGGCGCAGATCCCGACCGAACAGCAGATCGTGCCCGTCAAGATCCCGGCCGACGCCGACCGCAACGCCATCGGCGCGACGGTGGAATATGAGCCGAGCGAGGAAGCGATCCTGGACGAGCTGCTGCCGCGCAACATCACGGTGCAGCTCTTCAAGGCGCTGCTGGAAAACAACGCATCCGAACAGGGGGCGTCGATGACCGCGATGGACAATGCGACCCGCAACGCCGGCGACCTCATCAACAAGCTGACCATCCAGTACAACCGCAGCCGCCAGGCCGCGATCACCACCGAACTGGTCGAAATCATCTCGGGCGCGGAGGCGCTGTAACTTCGTCGTCATGCCAGCGAAAGCTGGCATGTCAGGCGGCGAGGCAAGATATTCAGGCACGAGACCCCAGCCTTCGCTGGGGTGACGGCCGAGAGACGAAGAAGGCAAGGAAACGAAGCAATGGCAACCACCAACAATGTAGGCCGCATTTCGCAGGTCATCGGCGCCGTCGTCGACGTGACCTTCCCCGATGCGCTCCCGGCGATCCTTTCGGCGCTGGAAACCAGCAACAACGGCCAGCGCCTGGTGCTGGAAGTCGCCCAGCATCTGGGCGAAAATACCGTCCGCACCATTGCGATGGACTCGACCGACGGCCTGACCCGCGGCCAGGAAGTCACCGACACCGGCGCGCAGATCAGCGTTCCCGTCGGCCCGGCTACGCTCGGCCGCATCCTGAACGTCGTCGGCGAGCCGATCGACGAGCGCGGCCCGGTCGCCACCGACATGCGCTCGCCCATTCACGCCAAGGCTCCTGAATTCGTCGATCAGTCGACCGAAAGCGCGATCCTGGTCACCGGCATCAAGGTCATCGACCTGCTCGCCCCTTATGCAAAGGGCGGCAAGATCGGCCTGTTCGGCGGCGCGGGCGTCGGCAAGACGGTTCTCATTCAGGAACTGATCAACAATATCGCCAAGGGCCATGGCGGCACGTCTGTGTTCGCTGGCGTGGGTGAACGCACCCGCGAGGGCAACGACCTCTATCACGAATTTCTCGACGCCGGCGTCATCGCCAAGGATGCCGATGGCAATGCGATCAGCGACGGGTCGAAGGTTGCGCTGGTCTATGGCCAGATGAACGAGCCGCCGGGCGCCCGCGCGCGCGTCGCCCTGTCAGGCCTGACCATCGCCGAATATTTCCGCGACGTCGAAAATCAGGACGTGCTGTTCTTCGTCGACAATATCTTCCGCTTCACCCAGGCGGGCGCGGAAGTGTCGGCGCTGCTCGGCCGTATTCCTTCGGCCGTGGGCTATCAGCCGACCCTGTCGACCGACATGGGCGCGCTGCAGGAACGCATCACCTCGACCAACAAGGGCTCGATCACCTCGGTCCAGGCCGTCTACGTCCCCGCGGACGATTTGACCGACCCGGCGCCGGCGACCAGCTTCGCGCATCTCGACGCCACCACCGTTCTCAACCGCGCCATTTCGGAACTGGGCATCTATCCGGCGGTCGATCCGCTCGATTCGACCAGCCGCGTCCTGGAACCCCGCGTCGTCGGCCAGGAACATTATGAAACCGCCCGCGCGGTTCAGTCGATCCTGCAAAAATACAAGTCGCTCCAGGACATCATCGCCATTCTGGGCATGGACGAGCTGTCGGAAGAGGATAAGCTGACCGTTGCGCGCGCGCGCAAGCTTCAGAAGTTCCTGTCGCAGCCTTTCCATGTCGCCGAAGTCTTCACCGGCATTTCGGGCAAGTTCGTCCAGATCGAAGACACGGTGAAGTCGTTCAAGGCCGTGGTCGAAGGCGAATATGACCATCTGCCCGAAAATGCCTTCTACATGGTCGGCGGTATCGACGAAGCCATCGAGAAGGCCAAGAAGCTGGCCGCCGAAGCGGCATAAGCTGAACCAATATAGCCCCTCCCTTGAAAGGGAGGGGGGAGTTTATGTCATGGCATTGCATTTCGAACTCGTGACCCCGGAAAAGCTCGTCCGTTCCGAGGAAGTCTATCAGGTGGTCGTCCCCGGCACCGACGGCGATTTCGGCGTGCTGGCGGGCCACGCGCCCTTCATGTCGACCGTCCGCGACGGCGCGATCCAGATTTTCAGCACCGCCAATGCCGCCCCGGAAATCATCCCGGTCGAGGGCGGCTTTGCCGAGGTGAATGAAAAGGGCCTGACGGTGCTGGCTGAAAAGGCCGGCTGACACGGCACTTTTTACTGTTCCCAAGCAAAGGGCCGCCCTCCACCCGGAGGCGCGGCCCTTTTGCTTAGCGGCTCCTTAACCTTGGCTTCGTAGAGCGATGCCAGGCCGGGAGTGTTCATGTCGTATCTGATCCAGGATCTTGGCGGTCTCGCCGTCGCGACGATCATCGCGCCGCTGCTGCTCTATGCGCCGGGCCTGGGGCTGGTTCGCCTGCTGGCGAGCGCCGGCCTGACCGTCCAGGGCTATTGGCAGCGGGTCGGCTGGGCCATGATCCTGGCGCTCGCCATCCTGCCGGTCCTCGACACGCTGATGATCCGGTTGCTCGGTATGCCGGGCATGATCCTGTTGAACGGGGCGCTGGCTCTGGCCGGAATGCGGCTGCTGAAAGGCGCGCGGCCCCCGTCCACCGCTCGCCCGTTCCTCGTCATCGCACTGGCCTGGTGGCTGATCTGCGCCTGGAGTCTGGTCGATTTCGACAGAGACGGCCAGTTGCATCAAAGCCTGATCGCCTTCGACATGGTCAAACATGCCGCCGTCGTCGAACAGATAGCGCGCCAGGGCATTCCCTTCACCGACCCCTTCTTCGCGCGCGACGGGATCGCGGGCTATTATCATTATTTCTACGTCTGGCCCGCCGCCGTCCGCTGGATCAGCGGCTTTCACATCGGCCCGACCATGGCCTTTGGCGCCACCGCTTTCTGGACGGGCGTCGGGGTCGTCGCCCTGCTCTGGCGTATCGCGGCCGACGCCGCGCTGATCCGGCCGGGCGCCGAACGGCGCGTGCTGCTGCTCGCCATCCTCTTTTGCTTCGTGGCCGGGGCCGACCTGCTCTACATGGCGCTGCGCTATCTGATGGTGCATCGGATCGAACCGGAAATCGAGAACTGGAACACCGAAATCCGGATGCTCGCGACGTCCACTTTATGGGTGCCGCACCATATCATGGCGCTGGTCGCCGCCTGGACCGGCATGTTGCTGAGCGCCCGCGCGGCCGCGATCAAGGGCGCGCGC
>NZ_AYOY01000041.1 GCF_000508185.1 Sphingobium sp. C100
GCCGCCGCGGGCGTGCCCGGCGCGGGCGGCACAAGCGCGAAATCGGGCGGCACGACCAGCGGCGCCTGACGCGAAACGGCGAATTCATCGGGCCGGTCGCGGCCCATCAGGCCGCGGCCGCCGCCACAAGCGGACAGGGTTGCAACAAGGCCGGCAGCGAGGATCAGTTTACGCTTCACTTCAAAGTCTCCGTCTTTGCGCTCTTGTCGCGCAGCAGCAGCGCCCGCGCAAGCAGGATCAGCACGCCGATGGTGATGGCGGCGTCCGCCAGGTTGAAAATCAGGAAGGGCCGCCATTCGCCGAAATGCAGGTCCGCATAATCAACGACATAGCCCAACCTTATGCGGTCCACGATATTGCCGATCGCCCCGCCCAGCACCAGGCCCAGCGCCGCGACGTCCTGCCGCGCCTTTTCCCGCCACATCCACACGCCGACGAAGGTCGCGATCAGGAAGGTCATACCGACCAGCGCCCAGCGCATCGCATCGGTATCGGCATGGAAGAAGCCCATGGAAACGCCGCGATTTTCCAGCCAGCGCAGCCGAAAAATGGGGAGGATGTCGATCCCGGCATCCGCCCGGCTCTTGAGCGCCAGCGGATAGGTGACGGTATATTTGATGAGCTGGTCCAGCGCGAGCGTCACGATCGCGACGGTCAGGCCCAGCGGACGATGATTGACGCTCATGCCGCCAGCACCGCGTCGCAGCGATCGCACAGCGCGCCGTCCTCGGTCACTTCGGGCAGCTTGCGCCAGCAGCGGCCGCATTTATGCCATTCGCTGGGCCGGACCGCGATGCCGTCGCCCTCACCCATGGTCACGCGCGCGACGATCGCCACTTCGGCGAAATCGACATCGCCGACCGGCAGCAACTCGCCCATGGTGACGTCGGCGTCCAGGCTGGAGCGCACGATCTTTTCGCGCCGCAGCGGTTCGATCGCTTCATTGACCTGCTCGCGCTGGTCGCGCAGCTCGGTCCATTTCTCATCAAGATGGCGGTTGATCCAATGATGGTCGATCTCCGGCCACTCCAGGAAATGGACGCTGTCCTCGTCACTTGGGAAGCGGCTTTGCCACACTTCCTCAGCGGTGAAGGGGATGATCGGCGCGACATAACGGACCAGCGCATGGAACAGCGTGTCGAGCAGCGTGCGATAGGCGCGCCGCTTGGGATCGCCCTTCGCGTCGCAATAGAGGCAGTCCTTGCGGATGTCGAAGAAGAAGGCGCTGAGGTCGCTGTTGGCGAAATCGAAGATGGCGCGGGTGTAGCGGCTGAATTCCAGCCAGTTCTCGCTGCCCGCAGCCTTGTCCACGACCGACTTGAGTTCCGCGTCCAACTGCGCCAGGCGATGGAGCATATAACGCTCCAGTTCCGGCATTTCAGCGTAGGAAACGGCTTCCGTCTCTTCATCATAATCGGAAAGAGCGCCAAGCATGTAGCGGAACGTATTGCGCAATTTGCGATAGGCGTCGGACGAACCGGCCAGCACTTCCTTGCCGATGCGGACGTCATCGAAATAGTCGGTGCTGGCGACCCAGACGCGCAGGATGTCGGCGCCGCTCTCGCTCATGATCTTGAGCGGATCGACCACATTGCCCAGGCTCTTGGACATTTTCTTGCCAGTGCCGTCGAGCGCGAAGCCATGGGTCAGCACCGCCTTATAGGGCGCCTGCCCCCGCGTGCCGCAGCTTTCCAGCAGCGAGGACTGGAACCAGCCGCGATGCTGGTCCGACCCCTCAATATAGAGGTCGGCGCGCGCGCCTTCGCCATAGCGGCCTTCGACCACGAAGCTGTGGGTGGAGCCGCTGTCGAACCAGACGTCGAGAATGTCGTTCACGACCTCATAGTCGGCAAGGTCATAGTCGGGGCCGAGCAACGCCTGATGATCCGCGCCAAACCAGGCGTCCGCGCCGCCGGCCCTGAACGCTTCGACGATGCGGGTATTGACCGCCGGATCAACCAGATATTGGCCGCTCTTGCGATGGACATAGAGGGCGATCGGCACACCCCAGGCGCGCTGGCGGCTGATGACCCAGTCGGGACGCCCTTCGACCATGGAGCGGATGCGGTTTGTCGAACGCTCCGGCACCCAGCGGGTCTGGGCGATCGCATCGAGCGCGATTTCGCGCAGGGTTGCGCCATTCCCATTCACTGCCGTCACGCCAGCGGAATCCGGCATGACGGATTGAGGCGTGTCCATCGGGATGAACCATTGCGGCGTGCAGCGATAGATGATCCGCGCCTTGGACCGCCAGCTATGGGGATAGCTGTGACGGAAGTCGCTGGCGCTCAGCAGGGCGCCTGCCGCGCGCAGGTCCGCGCAGATCGGGCCTTCGGGGCCGTTGAATTTGGTGTTGATAACGCTGCCCTGTCCGGGGAGCCATTCCCAGTCCTCGCGATAGAAGCCCGCATCATTGACCGCAAAGACCGGGTCGATGCCCAGCTTCTTGCAGGCGATGAAATCCTCCTCACCATGGTCGGGCGCCATATGGACGAGGCCGGTGCCCGCGTCGGTCGTGACATGGTCAGCGGGGAGGAAAGGACGGGGCTTTGCAAAGAAGTCGCCGAGCGCGTGCATCGGGTGGCGGGCGATGGCTCCGGTGAGGTCTTTGCCTTTGAATACCTGCCATTCACTTTCGTGGTATGACAATGTACCGACAACCGAGTTGCCGCCTCGACCTTGAAAAGCAACAGCGAGGTCTTTTGCGACGAGGTAAGAGCACGTCGAGCTGCCGTCCTTCAATAGGACATACTCAATCTCTTCCCCAAACGCGATCGCCTGGTTCACCGGGATCGTCCAGGGCGTGGTCGTCCAGATCACCGCGTGGGCGCCGACCAGTTCCGGCGCGTTCGGCGCTTCGACGATCTCGAACGCCACGTCGATCTGGGTCGACGTCACGTCCTCATACTCAACCTCAGCCTCGGCCAGTGCCGTTTTCTCGACCGGCGACCACATGACGGGCTTGGCGCCGCGATAGAGCTGGCCGCTCTGCGCGAACTTTAGCAATTCCCCCACGATCGTCGCCTCGGCATCGAACTTCATGGTCAGATAGGGGTCTTCCCAATCGCCCATGATGCCCAGCCGCTTGAACTGGTCGCGCTGCACGCCCACCCATTTGTCGGCATAGGCGCGGCACTGGGCGCGAAATTCCTGGGGCGGAACCTCGTCCTTGTTCAGCTTCTTCTTGCGATATTCCTCCTCGATCTTCCATTCGATCGGCAGGCCGTGGCAATCCCAGCCCGGCACATAGGGCGCGTCCTTGCCCAGCAGCGACTGGCTGCGGACGATGATGTCCTTCAGCACCTTGTTCATCGCATGGCCCATATGGATGTCGCCATTGGCGTAGGGCGGGCCGTCATGCAGGATGAAGCGCTCACGCCCCGCCCGCTTTTCGCGCAGCCGGTCATAAAGGCCCATCGCCTCCCACTTCGCCGCGATGGCGGGTTCCTTTTGGGCAAGGCCCGCCTTCATCGGGAAGTCGGTTTGCGGCAGGAAGACGGTGGCTTTATAGTCTTTGGCGGGCTGGTCGGTCATGGGTGCGCTTATTCTGGATCCGTCGGGTTCGAAGCAGTTCGAACCCAACGGAGGTTGGGCAATTAGCGCCGTGCCCTACGCGACGAAGGGCGTGGCTGCAAGGATTTGCCGCGCATCCGCGCAGTCCTGCGCGATGCCGGCGGTCAGGGCGTCGAGGCCGTCATATGTACGCTCGGCATGAAGATATTCGATCAGTTGCACCTGCACCACCTGATCGTAGAGGCTCTCGGAAAAATCGAAGAAATGCGGCTCCAGCAATTCCTTTGGCGGATCGAAGCTGGGGCGGATGCCCAGGTTCGCCGCGCCATCAAAGACGCGGCCGTCCGCCAATATGCCGCGCACGGCATAAATGCCGTAAGCGGGACGCAGATAGGGACCAAGGTCGATATTGGCGGTTGGAAAGCCGATGGTGCGGCCCAGCTTGTCGCCATGCTGGACGACGCCCTCGATCGCGAAAGGACGGGTGAGCAGGCCCGTCGCCGTGGCGCAATCCCCCGCTCGCAGCGCGGCGCGGATGCGGCTGGAGGAAATCGCCCCCTCTTCATCAATGACCGGCGCGACCGCCTGCGCTGGCAGGCCCAGCCGCGCGAAACTGTCGATCGTGCCGCTGCGCCCCCTGCCGAAGGTGAAATCCTCGCCCGTGACGACGGCGACCACGCCCATATCCTCGGTCAGCAGGCGGACATAGGCGGCCGGGTCCAGGGCGGCGAGGCTGGGTGTGAATTCGAACACCAGCATCGCGTCGGCCCCGGCCCTGCCAAACAGCGCCTGCCGCTGGTCGAGCGTGGTCAGGCGAAAAGGCGCGGTATCGGGCTGGAACAGGCGCATCGGATGCGGGTCGAAGGTGGCGACGATCGCCGGGCGCCCCTCCGCGCGCGCGCGCGCGATCGCGCGGCCCACCACTGCCTGATGGCCGGCATGAAAGCCGTCGAAATTGCCCAGCGCCATGATGCTCCCGCGCAGATGGGCGGGCATGGGGGCGCTGCTTGTCAGCCGCTCCATGGCGCGGCCTATAGGGGGGTGGCCGGGGCGTGGCAATGGATGCGACGCCCTGCCCCGCTCGCCGGTCATCGCCGCCGCGCGAAGGTGACGAAGCTGTAGGCCGGGCGCCCGTCCGCCGCCGAATGATCCGCGCGCGCCGTCTCCCGCCAGTGCGCGGGATCAGGATAGGCGATGCTGGCATCCCCCTGCGCGTCGAGATGCACTTCGGTCAGTTCGATCCGGTCGGCACGGCCCAGGAACAGCCGATAGATTTCCGCGCCGCCGATCACCATGGTCTTGGGCGCATCCACCAGGGCGATGGCGCCCTCCACGTCATGCGCGACCTCCGCGCCCGCCGCCGACCAGTCCGGGTCGCGGGTCAGGACGATGTGGCGGCGCCCCGGCAGCAGGCCCGGCAGGCTGTCGAAGGTCTTGCGGCCCATCACCATCGGATGACCGGCGGTGACCGCCTTGAAATGCTTCAAATCCGCCGGCAACCGCCAGGGCAGGTCGCCATCCCTGCCGATCACGCCATTGTCGGCGCGGGCGAGCACGAGGGTGATTTCGGTGCGGCTCATGGCCCCGTCCCTATGTCATTCCGTGCGAAATCAAAATACCAGCCGGGTCACATGCCCCATCTTGCGGCCGGGGCGCGCCTCATGCTTGCCGTAGAGATGCAGGTGATTGGCCGGATCGGACAGGATCGCCAGCCAATCCCCGGCTTCGTCCCCGATCAGGTTGCGCATCTCCACCCACGGCGCGGCAAGGCCGGTCTCACCCAGCGGCAGGCCGCAAATGGCGCGGACATGATTTTCGAACTGGCTCGTCACCGCCCCCTCGATGGTCCAGTGCCCGCTATTATGCACGCGCGGCGCCATTTCGTTGAACACCGGGCCATCGGCGCTGGCGAAAAATTCCAGCGTCAGGACGCCGACATAGTCCAGCGCGTCCGCCACCTGCCGCGCAAGCGCGCGGGCCTGATCCACCTGCCCCTCGATCAACGGGCCGGCGGGCGCGACCGAGGTGGAGAGGATGCCGTTCACATGGACATTGGCGGCCGAATCCCAAAAGCGCACCGTCCCGTCCGCGCCGCGCGCCAGGATCACCGAAAATTCCTCGGCGAAGGTGACGAAGCCTTCCAGGATCGCGCTCTGCCGCCCGATGGCGTTCCACGCGCCGACCGCATCGCCCGGTTCGTTGAGGCGCGCCTGCCCCTTGCCGTCATAGCCCATGCGGTTGGTCTTGAGGATTGCGCGGCTGCCGATCGTCGCGATCGCCGCTTCCAGATCGTCCAGGCTCTCGACCGACGCGAAGGGCGCGGTCAGCCCGCCCAGGTCACAGACGAAACGCTTTTCGGCGAGCCGGTCCTGCGCGATCCGCAGCGCCTCCGCGCCCGGACGCACCAGCCCATGGCCCGCCAATGTGTCGACCGCGGACGGATCGATATTCTCAAATTCATAGGTGACGACATCGACGCTGTCGGCAAAGGCGGCGAGCGCGTCGGCATCCTCATAGGCGGCGCGCGTCCAGTTGGGGGACACATCGGCGGCCGGGCCACTTTCCTCCGGCGCGAAAATATGGGTGCGATAGCCCAGTTGCGCGGCCGCCATGGCGATCATCCGGCCAAGCTGGCCGCCGCCGAGAATGCCGATGGTGGAGCCGGGCGCGATGGTCGTCATGTCGTGGCTATTTCCATCAGTCTTCGACGGTTTCGGCGACGGCATCGGTCTGGCGCGCGCGCCAGACGTCGAGCCGATCGGCCAGCGCCGGATCGTTGGTGGCAAGGATGGCGGCGGCCAGCAGCCCCGCATTGATGGCGCCCGGCTTGCCGATCGCCAGCGTGCCGACGGGGATGCCGCCGGGCATCTGGACGATGGACAGCAACGAATCCATCCCCTTGAGCGCTTTGGATTCGACCGGCACGCCCAGCACCGGCAGGCGCGTCATCGCCGCGGCCATGCCGGGCAGATGCGCCGCGCCGCCCGCGCCGGCGATGATGACCTTCAGGCCGCGCGCGGCGGCGCCATGGGCATAGTCATAGAGGCGTTGCGGGGTCCGGTGCGCCGACACCACCTTGCATTCATGGGCGACGCCCAGCGCTTCCAGCGTTTCGGCGGCATGGCGCATGGTCTCCCAATCGGACCGCGACCCCATGATGATGCCGACCTCAACTGCCCCGCTCATATGCTGCTTCCCCTGGCGCGACGGCCATCAACGGCCGCCCGGAAAGCAAAGCCCCTTAGCGGCCGGGCCGCCAAGGGGCAATGTGGATTCGGGCAAAATGGGCGAAGCGACCCTCGCTTCCTACCGCTCCGACAGATAATAGCGGTCGGTGGGGCTCAGATCATCCGCCAGTTGGTAGACGATCGGCTGGCCGGTCGGGATTTCCAGCTCGGTGATCTCGTCATCGGGGATGTTCGACAGATGCTTGACCAGCGCGCGTAGCGAATTGCCATGGGCGGAAATGAGCACCCGCTTGCCGGCCTTCAGGTCGGGGGCGATGGTCTCTTCCCAATAGGGCAGGACGCGGGCGATCGTGTCCTTCAGGCTCTCGGTCGACGGAATGGCGATACCGGCGTAGCGCCGGTCCTGCGACAGGTCGAATGCGCTGCCCGCTTCCATCGGCGGCGGCGGAACGTCGAAGCTGCGGCGCCATATCTTGACCTGCGCGTCGCCGTGCCGGGCGGCCGTCTCCGCCTTGTTAAGCCCGGTGAGGCCGCCATAATGGCGCTCGTTGAGGCGCCAGTCCTTCACGACCGGCAGCCACAGCCGCCCCATTTCCTCCAGCGCCAGATCGAGCGTCTTGATCGCGCGGGTCTGGAGCGAGGTATAGCAAATGTCGAAGTCCAACCCCTTTTCGGCCATCAACCGGCCCGCCGCGCGCGCTTCCCCGACGCCCTTTTCGGTGACGTCCACGTCCCACCAGCCGGTAAAGCGGTTTTCCAGGTTCCAGGTCGACTGGCCGTGACGGATAAGGACGAGAGTGGGCATCGGGCACGTCTCCTGCGCTTGGTCGTTCGTTGCGCTTCCCATAACGCCCCAAACGCGACACGCAAGCCTTGCAGGCGCGGCATCGCCGCCCACATTGCAGTCGATCCCGCGATGCGATAGCCGTTGGACCGATCCAGAAGAAGGAAGCAGCAACTTGGCATTTGTGAAGGGCGCGTGGCGCATATTGGTCGCGATCAAGGACGGACTGGTCCTCCTCTTCCTGCTGTTGTTCTTCGGCGCGCTCTACGCCGCCCTGTCCTTTTCGCCCAAGCCGGCCAAATCCGTGAGTTCAGGCGCGCTGCTGCTTGACCTGGACGGCACGATTGTCGAGCAGCCGGCCGAAGTCAGCCCGGTGGCGCTGCTGAGCGGCTCCGCCCCCGAAACGAAGGAATATCGCCTGTCCGACATCGTCGCCGCGCTGGACGCGGCGAAGGGCGACGCCAAGGTGAAGGCCGTGGTGCTCAACCTCGACGGCTTCATCGGCGGCGGACAGGTGGCGATGACCCGCGTGGGCAAGGCGCTGGACGCCGTGCGCGCCGCGAAAAAGCCGGTGCTGGCCTATGCGACGCTCTACAGCGACGACAGCTATCAACTGGCCGCCCATGCGAGCGAAGTGTGGGCCGACCCGCTGGGCGGCGTCGCGATCATGGGCCGGGGTGGTTCGAACCTCTATTATAAGGGGCTGATCGATAAGCTGGGCGTCAACACCCATGTCTACCGCGTCGGCACTTACAAGAGCTTCGTCGAACCCTTCACCCGCTCCGAACAATCGCCCGAAGCCAGGCAGGCCAATCAGGCGCTGGCCGACGCACTGTGGCAGAACTGGCAGGATGACGTGACGAAGGCCCGGCCCAGGGCGAAGATCGCCGCCTATGCCGGCAACCCCGCCGCCGCCGCCCGCGCCGCCAATGGCG
>NZ_AYOY01000042.1 GCF_000508185.1 Sphingobium sp. C100
GGACGACGCGGCGCGGCCGGGCGAACGGCTGGTGGCGCGGCGGTGGCGGCAGCGCTGGCCCCATATCGATTTCCGCTTGGCCAAGGACGGGACCAAGGGCACGCTGGTCGGGCGAAGGCGGGACGCATCTCGCCCGGTGGCGAATGACAATGAGGCCGGGCGGACCTGGCGTCACCTTGGCCGGGCGGCCGGCATTGTGGCGTTGATTGCCACCGGGTGGATCGCGCGCGGGGAATTGGGGGAATTTCCGCAGCCGGCGCAGGCCAGCAGCTTCCTGGACGAAGCGGCGGCGTCTCGGCGCGCCGGCCTGTTGCGCCAGGCCATGGCGTCGCAGGTGGAGAGCGCCACGCTGAACCCGCAAGAGATTGAAAGCGCCACCGGCATCATCCTGCCCGCTCTTCCCGGCAATTGGCGGATCACCGATGTGCAGCTTTTCCCGACACCCGACAGCCCCGCCATCGCCATGGCGCTGGAAACCCCGCGGGGCGAGCATCTGTCCTTCTTCGCCGACCGGGCCGAAACGCCCGCGGAAGCCAAACCCCTGCTCGAACGACGCGACGCCGACGTCATCGCTTATTGGGAGGTCGGCAACATGGCCTACGCGCTGACCGGCCAGGCCGCGCCTGCACGCATCATGGAACTGGCGGGGGCAATCGCGCCCGCCGGCTGAACGGGCCATTGAGGCGAACCGGGCGGGCTGCTAAGCGCCGCCCATGGAGGATAGCTCACCCAATGCCCCGCCTGCTCCAGCGCGCCCCGCGCTGGGCAGCCTGACGATGCTCTGGCGCTTCGCGCGCCGCTATCCCGGCCGCATAGCAGGCGCATTGACCGCTTTGATCGTCTCCTCGGCGGCGACGCTCGCCATCCCCAACGGCTTTCGGCTCGTCATCGACAAGGGCTTCATGGGCGGTGGCGACATCAGCCGCTGGTTCGAATATCTGCTGCTGATCGTGCTGGTGCTCGCGCTGGCGAGCGCGCTGCGCTTCTATTTCGTCTCCTGGCTCGGCGAACGGGTGGTTGCCGACATCCGCAGCGCCACCCAGGCCAATCTGCTGCGTCAGGCGCCTCGCTTCTTCGAGGAGAATAGGCCGTCCGAGATCGCGTCGCGCATGACGGCCGACACCGCGATCGTCGAACAGGTTGTCGGTTCCACCGTGTCGGTGGCGCTGCGCAACATGGTCACGGCCGTTGGCGGGCTGGTCTATCTCTTCGCGCTCGCGCCCAAGCTGGCGGGGCTGTTGCTGCTGGGCATACCTGTCATCCTGCTGGTGCTTATCGGCTTGGGACGGCGCGTCCGGCAATCGTCGCGCGCGAGCCAGGACCGGCTGGCCGATATCGGCAGCGTCGCGACAGAAGTGCTGGGCGCAATGAAGATCGTTCAGGCGTTCGGGCAGGAAATGCGGGAGGCGCAGCGTTTCAAAGCGACGGTCGAGCGCGGCTTCGCCACGGCCCGCCAACGCATCCGATTGCGCGCCGCGATGACCGCCGTCGCCTTCACATTGGTGTTCGGTGCGATCACGGGGGTCATGTGGCTGGGCGCGATCGACGTCGCGGCCGGGCGACTGTCGGGTGGGAGCATTGCCGCCTTCGTCCTGACCGGCGGCCTGGTGGCGGGCGCTTTGGGATCATTGTCCGAAAGCTGGGGCGACCTGTTGCGCGGGGCGGGCGCCGCCAGCCGGCTGGGGGAGTTGATGGCGGCGGAGCCGGACATTGGGCCGCCGACTGCGCCCCGAGCCATAGCGCCGCTGGCCCACGGCGCCCGGCTGACCTTCGCCGACGTGCATTTCCATTATCCCACCCGACCCGATCAAGCCGCGCTCCACGGCATTGACCTCGACATTGCGCCGGGCGAGACTGTGGCGGTCGTCGGCCCCTCGGGCGCGGGCAAATCGACGCTGATCCACCTCGCCCTGCGCTTCTATGATCCCGACTCTGGTTCGGTTGCGCTGAACGGCGTGCCCTTGCCCGATGCCGACCCTGGCGCACTACGTGAGATGATGGCGATCGTGCCGCAGGACAGCGTTATTTTCGCGGCCTCAGCCCGCGATAACTTGCGTTATGGTCGATGGGACGCGAGCGACGAGCAGATCTGGGCCGCCGCGCGGGCGGCCAATGCCGAAGCCTTCCTGCGCGCCTTGCCCGAAGGACTGGACAGCTTTCTGGGCGAAGACGGCGCCCGTCTGTCTGGCGGTCAGCGACAGCGCGTGGCGATCGCTCGTGCGCTGCTGCGCGACGCGCCGATTCTCCTGCTCGACGAAGCCACCTCAGCATTGGATGCCGAATCGGAACGCCTGGTGCAGGATGCGTTGGGCAAGCTGATGCAGGGGCGCACGACCGTCGTGATCGCCCATCGTCTGGCGACCGTTCGCGCCGCAGACCGGATCATCGTGCTGGATGAAGGACGGATCGTCGAACAGGGCGATCATGCCGCGCTGATGGCCCAGGCCGGGCTATATGCCCGTCTTGCACGGCTGCAATTTCAGGATGCATCGGCCGCATAGGACGGCCGATCAGCGCTTCACGCCGATCTGACCAAGGCGCACGACATGATCGAGGATCGCGGGATGCAAGGGACGCTCAAAGGCGCAGCCTGATTCATGCGCACGAGTCCACAGGACACGCGCGCGGCGCCCTTCAAAACCGGGCAACATGATCCACAGATCATCGCCGGGCCGCAACTTCATGAAGCTCTGGAGGCGGAAGCCGGTGATGGACAGGTCGGCGACATGACTGCTGAACCAGGTTTCGCCGGGACGACGAACCTTGACGCCAATCTGGACATGGCGGCGCTCGGCGTTCCGACGCTTACGTTCGTGGTCAATCTGTGGTTCTGCGCCCATGGTCTGTCCTCCCGCGGAGGATCGCGCATCGCGGTAAGCAAAATGTTAATCGGCGTCGAAAAATCGGGTGACGCATAAAAAAGGGGCCGCCAGCGGCGACCCCTGAAGAGATGCGGCAATCTAAAGATCCATCGGGACAATCGCGAAGAGGGGGAAGTCCTTGGTACGCGAAAGGCCGGACGTCAGATCTCAGAAACTGCCATATTGTTCATTGCCGACGAAACCCAGCTTGGTCACGCCCGCACGCTTGATCTCCGCCAGCACCTCGTCAACGACGACGTAGCGGGTCTGCGCGTTGGGCTGGAACTGTAGTTCCGGCTCGACGGGCAGGCGCAGCGACTGCTGCAGATACTGACGCAGGGTCAACAGATCGATCGGCGACCCGTTCCAGGTGATGACGCCACCGGCGTCGATTGCGACCTTGTTCTTGACCGGGTCGATCACGCTGTCCGAAGGCGGCGCGTTCTGCGGCAGGTCGATCTTCACCGCGTGGGTCTGGATCGGGATGGTGATGATGAACATGATGAGCAGAACGAGCATGACGTCGATAAGCGGCGTCGTGTTCATTTCCACCATCGGCTCGCCATCTTCGGATCCGGCGCTCATTGCCATGGCGAATTCTCCTTTTTCGGCCGATCAGAGGCGGGTGGTGGTCGAACCGGGTTCCGGTTCGGAGATGAAGCCCACCTTCGGGAAGCCGGCGCGCTGCATCGTGTAGATGGTGCCGCCGATGCACCGATAGGGGGTGTTGATGTCGCCGCGGATATGCACTTCCGGCAGATCCTCGGGCGTCATGTTTTCAACGCCGCCAGCCTTTTTGATGTCTGCTTCGAGCTTTGCGACGGCGCGGTCGAGCAATTCGCTCGAACTCACCGGAGCCATGCCCCAGAACACGGCGCAGCTGCCATCAGCTGTCGAGGTGACCGAGAGAGAGACATTTTCCGGCTTCGTCGTGGTCGGCTCGAACGCCACCTTGGGAAGCTGCAGATCGACCGTCTGGACGACGACCGGGACCGCGATGAGAAAGATGATGAGCAACACCAGCATGACGTCGACGAGCGGCGTCGTGTTGATGTCGGACATCGGCTTGTCGTCACCGCCGCCGGGGCCAACACTCATTGCCATTGATACTATCCTAACCTTGGTGTCGATGGCGCCCCGTCAACCGGGCGGTTGAGCGAGGTCCATGGTCGGCGGGGAACCGAGCGGTCGCAGCCGCCCCCCGGTTCCCTCACCGGCGTCTTGAGACCGATCAGGCCTTGGTCGGCGTAGCGGCCGGCTTGGCCACCGGAGCAGCCGGAGCGGCAGCAACGGTCGGCTTCACGGCACCGTCCGAAACCAGATAGGCCAGCAGGTCAACGGTGAAACCGTTGAGCTGTTCAGCGATCGCCTTGTTCCGGCGCTGCAGGAAGTTGTAGGCGAGCACCGCGGGAACGGCCACGGCCAGACCCAGGGCGGTCATGATCAGCGCTTCACCGACCGGGCCGGCAACGGCGTCGATCGAGGCCTGACCGGCAGCGCCGATCTTGATGAGTGCGCGGTAGATACCGATAACCGTACCGAACAGACCGATGAACGGCGAGGTCGAACCGACGGTGGCGAGGAAGGCGAGGCCGCCGCCCAGCGACGAGTTGACCGCGGCTTCCGAACGCGCCAGCGAACCGTGCAGCCAGTCATGCGCTTCGACCGGATCCTTCAGCTTGCCATGCTCTTCCTGAGCCTTGATGCCGTCGTCGACGATCTGCTTGTAGGCCGAGTTCTTTTCGAGCTTGGCCGATGCTTCCTTCAGCGAAGCCGAACGCCAGAAAGTCGCGCGGACCTTCTTGCCCTGGCTGATCACCTTCTGCTGTTCGATCAGCTTGGTGAACAGAATATAGAAGGTGCCGACCGACATGGCGCACAGGATGAGAAACACGGTCCAGGCGATGGTGCCGCCCTGTTCGAGCGCTTCCATCAGGCCATATGGGTTTTCCGGCTTGGGAGCCGCAGCTGCGAGATACATCAACATGTTCAAGACTTCCCTCTCAATGAGATCAAGCTAGGGAAAGGCGGCGCCGGGCGCGCGCCTTGCCCGTTTGGATTATTCCGGCAGACGCCAGGTGATGCGCCCGTTGTAGGTATCGGGCATTTCATTCCCATCGGAACCCTTGGCCGGCTTGAACCGCGCGCGGCGCGGCAGCAGACGACAGGTCGCCTCATCGAGGTCGGCATGGCCGGTCGAAGAGGTGATGGTGCAGTTGGTCACCCGGCCATCGGCTCCGATTTCCAGGCGGAAACCGGCCGTACCCGAACGTTCTTCGCGCTGGGCGCGGCTCGGATAATCGGCGTCGCTCAACCAACTGCCCGGATTGCTACGCGGCGAAGCACGCGTTGCAGCAACAGGCGGCGGCGGCGGAGCCGGCGGCGGCGGTGGCGCAGCGACCGGAACCGGGTTGAACACCGGGGGCGGCGTCCTCACGGTCTGGATCGGCGGCGCCGGAGCCGGGGTCCGGACAATCGGCGGCGGAGCAACGACCGGTGGCGGCTCGACCGGCTGGTCTGGCGGCGGCGGCGGCGGCTCCTCGTCGGGCGGCGGTGGCTCTTCCTTCACGTCGATCACGTTCAGCTGTTCCGCCGCCTTTTTGACATATTTCATGCCAAGACCGGTGACGAAGGCATAGCCGAGAACAGCGTGAATCAGGGCGACGATGACGATCGATATCGTGCGACTCGATCCTTGCGAGTGGTCAGCATAGGCCATTCGGCAACGACACTCCTTAACTCATCTTACCAGTGGTTTATACAAATCAGCCAAAAACGACCCAAGCTGACCGGGCTTGTCCCGACCACCTTTGGCCCCTGTCCGTCCATTTGCTACCGAGCGAACTCCTATCGCGGCACATCGTGGCACGCAAACGCTTTATCGATGTCGCCATTTGCGGCTACCATTTCCCATCAGAATGACTTGCCTGTGACATCCACGCCACTGGCTGAAATAATAGGACGAAGCAAAAGATGAAATCCGCCACCGCCTTGCAGAGCCTGGGCCTCGCCTGCCTCATTTCCGCCGCACATCCCATGGTTTTCCCGGCCTTTGCCCAGGATCGCCCGATGGTAACGTCATCATCGGGAATACCGGCGGGTCTGTCCTATGCCGACATCGTGGACCTGGCGGAGGGGGCGCCGCTGGTGGCCAATGTGCGGATTCGCAACATCATCACATTGAAGCCCGAACGAGCCGGTGCGGTGCCGCCGGGGCATCGGCGGCTCTATATGGAGGCTGAAGTGACCGGCCTGATTCGCGGCGATGGCGGAATCAGTCCCACCATAACCTACCTCTATGATGCGCCGCTTGACGCGCGCGGCAAGCTGCCCAAATTCAAAAAGGCCGCATTCATTCTCTTCGCCCGTCAGGGCGGACGCCCCGGCGAGGTCCAGCTGGTCGCCCCCGATGCGCAGATCCCCTCAACCCCTGCCGAGGTCGAGCGGGTGAAGCATATTCTCGCGGCGCTGGTCGCCCCCGATGCGCCGCCGCGTATCCTGGGCCTGGGCGACGCGTTCCATGTCGCCGGCACGATCGCGGGCGAAGGCGAGACCCAGATATTCCTGCGAACGGAAAGTGGCGACCCGGTTTCGCTGTCGATCCTGCGCCGGCCAGGCCAGGCGCCACGCTGGGCCGTGGCGCTGGGCGAAATCGTCGATGAGGCCGCCCGGCCGCCCGAACCGGGAAGCCTGCTATGGTATCGTCTGGCGTGCAGCCTGCCCCCCGCCCTGCCCCCGCAGGCGGTTCGCACCCTTTCCGTCCAGGATGCGGAAGCGGCGCGGGCCGATTATCGGCTGGTGACCGCCGCCCTTGGCCCCTGCCGTCGCACGCGCAAGACAGGCTGATTCGCGCTTTTCCTTGGACAGGCGCGAGGACACCGCTATCAGCGCGGCTTTCGGAAACGTCGGAAGGGAAGACAGCCGCCATGACCAATCTGCACCGCCATGCACCGCTACGCGTCGCGCTGGTCGGCCTCGGCACGGTGGGCGGCGGCGTTATTCGCCTGCTGGAAAAAAATGGCGATCTGATCGCGCGGCGCGCGGGCTGCCCGATCCAGATTGTCGCCATTTCCGCACGCGACCGGAACAAGGACCGCGGCGTGGACCTATCCCCCTATGAGTGGGTCGACGACATGACCAAGCTCGCCACGCGCGAGGATGTCGATGTCGTGGTGGAATTGATCGGCGGCGCGGACGGCCCCGCGCTTACGCTCGCGCGCCAATGCCTGACTGTAGGCAAACCCTTTGTCACCGCCAACAAGGCGATGCTCGCCCATCATGGCCTGGACCTCGCCCGGCTGGCCGAAGCGGGCGGCATTGCGCTCAAATATGAAGCCGCGGTCGCGGGCGGCATCCCGGTTATCAAGGGAATGCGTGAAGGCGCCGCCGCAAACGAGATCAGCCGCGTCTATGGCATCCTCAATGGCACCTGCAACTATATCCTGACCACCATGGAGAAGGCCAAGGAGGCGGGCAGCCCGCGTGGCTTCGCCGACGTCCTGAAGGAAGCGCAGGAACTCGGTTTCGCAGAGGCCGACCCCGCCGTCGACATTGACGGGGTCGATGCAGCGCACAAGCTGACCATTCTGGCCAGCCTGGCGTTCGGCACAGAACTGGATTTCGACGCGGTGGCGACCACGGGCATCCGTCACGTCATCGCCGCGGACATCGCAGAAGCGGCGGCGCTAGGCTATCGCATCCGCCTGGTCGGCATCGCGCAGAATGGCCCCGACGGGCTGTTCCAGCGCGTGCATCCGATGCTGGTGCCGCTCGACCATCCGCTCGCGCATGTCGATGGCTCGCTCAACGCCGTGGTGGCCGAAGGCAATTTCGTCGGTCGCCTGTTCTTTCAGGGTCGGGGCGCGGGTGACGGCCCGACTGCATCCGCCGTCGTCGCCGACCTGATCGACGTCGCGCGCGACGAATATGGCGACGCTTTCGCCATGCCGGTCGCCGCCCTGACGCCGCAGAAGACCGCCGATGCCGGCGCGCGCGTCGGCCGCGCCTATCTGCGCTTCAAGGTCAAGGACCAGCCGGGCGTCCTGGCGGAAATCGCCGCCGCCACGCGCGATGCCGGCGTGTCGATCGAAAGCATGATCCAGCGGGGCGCAAGCGAGGAAGACGGCGTGCTGGTCGCGATCGTCACCCATGCCAGCGAAGAACGTTGCGTGCGCGATACGCTGGAGCGGCTGGCAGGTTCGGACAGCTTGCTCGATACGCCAATGGTGATGCACATCCTCGACTGAGGCGGACGTCAATGCTGCCCGGCGCCGTCGAAGCGGTCGGGCAGCTGCGGCGGCGGGGCGAGGTCGGCGTCCGGATCAATGACCGCGGTCGCCGCCTTCACCAGCACGCCCACCGCCTGAAATACCGGCAGGCCCCCGGTACAACCGGCGCCTTGCCCGCCCGAAACGCCGCAGGCGCCCTGGCGGACCGGCGCCGCCGAAGCACGCGGCGCTTCTCCCCTCAATATCCCGCCTTCCTCCGGCTCGCGCGGCAGCGGCAGACG
>NZ_AYOY01000043.1 GCF_000508185.1 Sphingobium sp. C100
GCGCCGCCACAGTCCGATGGCGGCGGCGAAATCATGCGCGGTTCCGAGCGGGTCGGCGAGGCGAGCGACGACATTCGGCTCCAGCGCCTTGGCGAAATCGCTCGCCATCACCAGCATATTACCGTTGACGCCCAGCTTGTAGGGCGCGGCCAGCGCGGCCGGTTGCTGGCTGAGCCCCAGCGTCACCGCCACGGCCAGCGGCGCCAGCATCTGCGCGGCATGGACCTGACCGAACACCAGCCGGTCGCGCAGCGTCGCCCAACTGGTCGTGCGCACCAGCTCCAGGCTCAGCCCCTCTTCCTCGGCAAAGCCGCGTTCGCGCGCGGCCACCAGCACGGCGGCGTCGTTGAGCGGCAGGAAGGCGATTTTCAAATGGGTCGTCATAGCCCTCCTCCCAGCAAATCGCTGGCGGTGATCAGCGCCTGCGCCACCTCCACGATCTTTTTGCCCTGGTTCATCGCACTCGACCGCAGCAGCGCATAGGCGTCCTGTTCGGACAGGCCGCGCTGGTTCATCAGGATCGACTTCGCGCGGTCGATGACCTTGCGGTCGGACAAGGCGGTGCGCGCCTCGTCCAGTTCGCTCTGGATCTTGGCGAAGGCGTTGAAGCGCCGCACCGCCAGTTCCAGCACCGGCTTCACCCGCTCCTTGCGCAGGCCATCGACGACATAGGCCGACACGCCCGCGTCGATCGCCGCGCCGATCATGCCATCGTCCGACTGATCGACGAACATGGCGATCGGCCGGGCGAGCGCGCGGCTGACGGTCAACATTTCCTCCAGCGTGTCGCGGCTGGGGCTGCCCAGGTCCATCAACACCACGTCGGGCGCCATGCGTTCGAGCCGCGCGACGAAAGCGCCGCGCGGAGGGACGATATGAATGTCGTCATAGCCCGCCTCGCGCAGCCCCTCCTCCAGGACCGTCGCGCGCAGGCCGCTGTCGTCGATGATGACGATTCGCATCTACCCTGCCCCTTTTGCTTCGTCAGTGGCCGCGATGCCGCGCGCCGTCAATTGGCGGGGCCGCCGCAAGCCCCTTCCCATCGCGGCGCGAATCGCTCTAGGCAGGCGACATGATCCGCCTCGCCCCCTTCTTCGCCCTCGGGCTGCTCGCCGCCTGCTCCGGCCCAGCCCCCACCGCCGACAACAGCGCGCAGGTGGCGACCGCGCCGGCCACCATTCCGGTCGTGATCAGCACCGCCGGCGGCGCGCGCCGATTCGACGTGGAGGTCGCCCACACGCCGCAGGAGCAGGAAAAAGGGCTGATGTTTCGCAAGGATCTGCCCGCCGATGGCGGGATGCTCTTTCCCATGGACCCACCGCGTACGGCCAGTTTCTGGATGAAAGACACGCTGATCCCGCTGGACATGCTGTTCATCCATACCGACGGGACCATCGCCTTTCTGAAGGCGGAGGCGGAACCCTATTCGCGCACGCCGGTGTCGGCGGGTGTGCCGGTCGTGGCGGTGCTGGAACTGCGCGGCGGCCGCGCGGCGGAGCTGGGAATCGCGCAAGGCGACCGCCTGGCGTGGGGCGGGTGCGCCGTGCCGCAGGAAAAGCGCACCACCGACCTGAATTTCTGCCCCGCACCGGCGCGTTGAGGCCATATCCGCCTTGCCAACGCCCCGCCGCAGCGGCTAAGCGCTTCGGCCATGGGAATCCTGGCTAAGATCTTCACCTGGTGGAACGGCGCCACCATCGGCACCTCGCTCTTCACCGCGCGCAAGGGCACCAAGGTCGGCGAGGACCATCAGGGCAATGTCTATTATGAAGGCGGCACCGACCCCAATGGCCTGACCCGCCGCTGGGTGATCTATAACGGCGCCAACGACGCGAGCCGCGTGCCGGCCGAATGGCATGGCTGGCTGCATCATTCGATCGAGGGCGCGCCCGAGAGCTTCCTGCCGCCGCCGCGCATCTGGGAAAAGGAATCGACGCCCAACGCGACCGGCACCGCCCAGGCCTATCGCCCGTCGGGCGCGCTCGAAAAGGGCGGCCTGCGCCAGAAGGCGACCGGCGATTATGAGGCGTGGAGCCCCGACGCGGCATGACCTGGCGCCCGGCGGGGACAGTCCCGCCGATCCTCCCATGCCTTCCCCTGCTATCCTGCGCGCTGGCGCTGGCGGCATGTGGCGACAATGAGCTGCCGCCCGCAAATCAATCCGGCCCGGTGAAGGTTGAAGGAGCGGCGATTCGCGCCGCCGGCAACGACGTGATGCCCGGCACCCCCATGGCCGAGCGCACCGCCGTCATCGGCCTGCTCAACAAGCGCAACGGCCTGACCCGCGACCTGACCATGAAGCCTGGCGAAGCGCTGCGCGTGGGCGATGCAATCGTCCGCCTGCAAGCCTGCGAAACCACCGCGCCGTGGGAAAATGTCCAGGAAACCGGCGCTTTCGTTCAGCTCGACGTGCGCAGCAGCGCGGACAATAAGTGGCGCCGCGTCTTTTCCGGCTGGCTGTTCCGCGACCGGCCCGACCGCAATGTCGTGCAGCATCCGATCTACGATGTGTGGGTCAGAAGCTGCGCGATGGAATGGCCCGAAACAGGCCCTGATACGGTCAAGCTGGACGCCAAGGGCGAGCCTGCCGGCGCGTCGCCCGCGAGCGGCGCAAACGCCCGTTCCGCCGCCGCGCCGGAACCGGCGGCCAACACATCCGACCCGGCTCCGAGCGACACGCCCCCGACCGCCGCGCCCAGCAACTGAAGATAATCGCGCTGGCTGATTTCGACCGCGCCCATGGAGCGCAGATGGTCGGTCATGAACTGGCAGTCGAGCAGGGTGAAGCCTGCGAACCGCATCCGCGCGACCAGCCAGGCAAGCGCCACTTTCGACGCATCCGTGCGCCGCGATACCATGGATTCGCCGAAAAAGGCCTTCCCCAGCGCCACGCCATAAAGGCCGCCGACCAACTCCTCGCCATCCCACACCTCGATCGAATGGGCAAAGCCGCGGGCATGAAGATCGGCATAAGCGCGCTCGATTTCATGATTGATCCAGGTCGAGGGCCGGTCGGGCGCCGATTCCGCGCATAGCGCCAGCACCTGCGCAAAGGCGCGATTGGCGGTGACGCGGAAGCGGTCCCGCCGGATCAGCTTGGCCAGCGAATGGGACAGATGAAAGCCGGGAAGCGGCAGGATGGCGCGATATTTGGGTTCGACCCAATAGACTTCCCGCGCGTCACGGTCATCCGACATGGGGAAAACCCCGATGGAATAGGCCTGCAACAGGATCAGCGGATCGATCAACATGCCCGGCAAGATGTAGCAGACCCGATCCATTGGGCCACCCCCGCATCGTCGATTTCAGCGCGCAATCCGACCTGTCGGGTTTCATCACATCCGATTGACTTGCGCCGCCATGGCCCTAGCCTCATCGGTCATGAAGATCCTCTGCCTGGCGCTGCTGCCGCTTTTCCTCGCCGCCCCTGCCGTCCATGCCGCCGATGCGCCCGCCACCGGCCCCTATGCCGCGCGAATCGCGCGCGTGCTGAAGGCGACGCCCCTGATCGACGGGCATAATGACTGGCCCGAAGCGCTGGCCGAAAAGGCGAAGGACGCGCGCTGGACGATGGACCTCACCCATCTCGACCCGGCGCAATATCATACCGACATCAGCCGGATGCACGCCGGTGGCATGGGCGGGCAATTCTGGTCGGTTTGGGTGTCGGCGGACCTGCCGCAGGTGCAGCAGGTGAAGGATACGATCGACCAGATCGGTCTGGTCCACAGCCTGGCCGCCCGATATCCGCAGCATTTTCAGCTCGTACGCACGGCGGCGCAACTGCGCGCGGCGCATAAGGCAGGGCGGATCGGGTCGCTGATGGGTGTCGAAGGCGGTGGCCAGATCGACAACAGCCTGGCCGTGCTGCGCGCCTATCGGCAACTGGGCGCATCCTATCTGACGCTGACCCACAGCCGCACCATCGCCTGGGCCGACAGCGCGACCGACAATCCGCAGCATGACGGACTGACTCCCTTTGGCGAGGCGGTGGTGCATGAACTCAACCGGCTGGGGATGCTGGTGGACCTCAGCCATGTCAGCGAGGCGACGATGCTGGATGCGCTGCGCGTCAGCAAGGCGCCGGTGATGTTCTCCCACTCCAACGCCCGCGCCCTGTGCGACACGCCGCGCAATGTCTCCGACGCGGTGCTGAAACAGGTGGCGGCCAATGGTGGCGTGGTGATGGTGAATTTCGCCGCCCAATATGTTTCGGAGGCGCGCCGCGTCTGGGGCGCGGACCGCAGCGCGGAAATCGCGCGCAACAATGCGCCGCCCTTTGGCGGCCTGTATATCGGCGACCCGGACGGCGCGGCGAAGGCGCTGGCGGATTGGGAACGGGCGCATCCCGAACCGGTCGCGACGATCGCGCAGGTCGCCGACCATGTCGACCATATCGTCAAGATTGCGGGGATCGACCATGTCGGCATCGGCAGTGATTTCGACGGCGTGGGCGACTTGCCCCAAGGGCTGAGCGGAGTCGAGACCTATCCCGCGCTGTTGGCCGAACTGATGCGCCGGGGCTGGAGCGACGCCGACATCGCCAAGCTGGCTGGCGAGAACATCCTGCGGGTCATGGCGGCGGCGGAAAAGACCGCGATTGCCATGAAGGACGAGCCGGAAGGCAGCGCAGTGCTGCCCGCAACGGCGCGATCGGAGGAAATGGCGGGGCTTTAGAGAAACGCCCCGCCCTTCATGATGCGGCGCGCGCGCCCCTGCACCGGCACCTTGTCGAACGGGGTATTGCCAGCGGACGCGGCCATTCTGGCGGAATCCACGATCCAGGGCATGTCGGGATCGACGAAGATCAGGTCGGCGGCGCTGCCGGGGGCGAAGCTGCCCGCGTCTATGCCCAATATGCGGGCCGGGTTGGCCGACAACAGGGTCATCAGCCGGTTGATCGACACATGCCCTTCCCGCACGAGGTTGAGCGAGAGCGCCAGCAGCGTTTCCGCCCCCGCCATGCCCGGCGCGGCATCGGCAAAGGGCAGGCGCTTGTCTTCGGGGCCGCGCGGATCATGGCCGGAGGTGATGACGTCCACCGTCCCGTCGGCCACCGCCGCAATGGCGGCAAGGCGGTCGGCCTCGTCGCGCAGCGGCGGCGAGAGCCGGGCGAAGGTGCGGAAATCCGTCACCGCCTGATCGTTCAGGAACAGATAGGCCGGGGTGATGCCGCACGTCACCTTCAGCCCCTCCGCCTTGGCCGCGCGGATGAGGTCGAAGCCGGCGCGGGTCGTCACCAGCCGGAAATGGATCGTCGCGCCGGTCTGGCGCACCAGCATCAGGTCGCGCGCGATCGCCATCGATTCGGCGCAGGCGGGCGCGTGGGACAGGCCAAGGCGCGTCGCCGTCTCGCCGCTGGTCGCCACCGCATTGCCGGTCAGGCCGCCATCTTCGGCATGGGCGATCAGGGTCAAGCCAAGGCCGCTGGCATAGGTCAGCACGCGCAGCATCACACCCGAATCGGCGATCCACTGGCGGCCGGTGCCGACCGCCTTCGCACCCGCCGCCTGCATCAGGCCCATTTCGGCCATTTCCGCGCCCTTGAGGCCGCGCGTCGCCGCTGCGATCGGATGGACCCAGAAATCGGGCTTCCCCGCGCGCGTCGCCTGACGGATCAGGCCGACATCGTCCAGCGGCGCGCGCTGGTCGGGCATCAGCGCCGCGCGGGTGATGCCGCCGAAATGAAAAGCCGGCTTGTCAGTGGCAAACACGCCCAGGTCGACAAGGCCCGGCGCCACGACCAGCCCCTGCGCATCGACCCGTTGGGCGTCGGCGGGAATATCGACCACGCCGGCGGCGACGATCCGGTCATCATCGATCAGGATCACGCCGTCCTGAAGCGTGTCGGCGACAGGATCGGCCAGCTTGCCGTTGACGATGGCGATCATGCTCATGCCCAGCCCTCCACATCGCGCGCGCCGCGCGTCAGCACGTCCAGGCACGCCATGCGCACGGCGACGCCCATCGCCACCTGTTCGGTGATCGCCGACCGGTCGGGATGGTCGGCGACGCTGCTGGTGATCTCCACGCCCCGGTTCATGGGGCCGGGATGCATGACCAGCGCATCGGGCTTCGCCAGCGCCAGCCGTTCGGGCGTCAGGCCATAGAGCGCATGATATTCGCGCGCGGACGGAATGAAGGCGCCGTCCATCCGCTCATTTTGAAGTCGCAGCATCATGACCACATCGGCCCCGTCCAGCCCTTCATCCATCCGGATGAACGGGATCGCACCCAGCATTTCGACCTCCGGCGGCAACAAGGTGGGCGGCGCCACCGCACGCACCTGCGCGCCGAGCGCGGCCAGGCACAGCATGTTCGAACGCGCCACCCGGCTGTGCAGCACATCGCCGCAGATGGCGACCACCAGCCCTTCGAACCCGCCCTTGCGGCGGCGGATGGTGAGCGCGTCGAGCAGCGCCTGGGTGGGATGCTGGTGCCAGCCGTCGCCGGCATTGAGCACGGGACAATCCACCTTGTCGGCGATCAGCGCGACCGCGCCTGAACTGGCGTGGCGGATGACGATGACGTCGGCGGCCATGGCGTTGAGCGTCATCGCCGTGTCGATCAGCGTTTCGCCCTTCTTCACGCTGGACTGGGCGGCCTGCATGTTGACGACATCCGCGCCCAGCCGCTTGCCCGCGATTTCGAAGGACAGCAGCGTGCGCGTGCTGTTTTCGAAAAAGGCGTTGATCTGCGTCATCCCGGCGAGCCGACCATCATGCTTGCGCGCCCGGCCCTTGTTGGCCTGCGCCCAATGTTCGGCTTCATCGAGCAGAAATCGGATTTCCCACGGCTTGAGCTCTGCGATCGAAAGCAGATGCCGGTGCGGGAACAGCGCGCGACCGCTGAGGTCGGACGAGGAAGACGCGGCGGAGATGTCGGGCATGAGCGCCCCTTTAGGCGAGCGCCGGTGCCAGGGCAAGATCAGGAAACTGGCTGGGGCGGCAGGATTCGAACCTGCGCATGGCGGCATCAAAAGCCGCTGCCTTACCGCTTGGCGACGCCCCAGCAACACGCCGGCATCGCCGGCGCGGACCGCCATATAGCGTGTGATGGGCGAAAGGAAAGCCTAGTCATCACAGTTTCACAACGCCAATATGACGCTTCCTGTCCCAACCGGAACATTTTATCCCATGTCCGCCCCGTCCTCTTCCCCTACCCAGATTAGCCCGGCGTCCCCGCTTTTCCTGCGCGAGGATGAGATAAGGCGCGGCATCGAGATGCTCTATTTCGGCTATGGCGCGCTCACCCGGTCGATCGACGAGGGGCTGGCGGCGCAGGGCCTGGGCCGGGCGCATCACCGGGCGCTCTATTTCATTTCGCGCCAGCCCGACCTGACGGTCAAGGATCTGCTGCGCCTGCTGGCCATCACCAAGCAATCGCTGGGCCGGGTGCTGAGCGACCTGATCGAGCGCGGCTATATCGAGACGCGGCCGGGGGCGAGCGACCGGCGGCAAAAGCTGCTGCGCCTCAGCCCGGCCGGCACCGCACTGGAAGCCGAATTGTTCCGGGCGCTGCGGGAAAAGATGGCGACCGCCTATGCCCAGGCGGGGCAAGGATCGGTGACCGGATTCTGGCGCGTGCTGGAAGGATTGATCCCCGAAGCCGACCGCTCGATGGTGTTCGCCCTGCGCGGGCGATAGTTGCCGATACGCAACTTTATCGCGCCTGTTGCGCTTTTGCCTTTCCACGCAATGGAAGAGAGGAACCATGATGCGCACATCGATACTTGCCGGGCTGACCCTGTTGGCGGCCGCCGGCCTGTCCGCCTGCTCGGAAAAGACCCAGGACAATCTGGAACAGACCGGCGATTCCATCGGCAATGACATGAGCCGCGCCGCCGACGATGCGGGCGCCGCGATCGACAATGGGCTGGACGACGCCGGCCAGGCGATCGACAGCGGTGCGGACCGGATCGGCGCGGCCACCGACGAGGCCGCCAGCGACGCGCAGCGGGAAGCCGGGGAAGCCAAGCGCGATATGGGCGATTCCTTGCAGGAAGCGGGCCGCGACCTCAAGAACGACTGAGGCAGCCGGCGCCGCC
>NZ_AYOY01000044.1 GCF_000508185.1 Sphingobium sp. C100
CGGCGGTGCGGCCGCCTCGCAAGCCGTTGATCGCGGCGTTCAGGGCTTCGGCCTTCACGCCCGCGGCCGCCAGCGCCCTGCCCGCCGCCGTTGTGGTGGCGAGGGTCAGCGCCAGCAGCAGCCGTTCGACGGTGACATAGCTGTCGCCGGCTTTCTGCGCCACCTGCTCGGCACTGTCGAGCACGCGCACGGCGTCATTGTCGAGACCGGGCGTTTGCTGCGCGCCGCTGCCCGAAACCGCAGGCACCTTGGCGAGCGCCGCGTCGGTTTCGCGCAGGGCCACGCCCGCGTCGCCGCCCGCCGCCTTGATGAGGCCCGAAGCCATGCCCTGCTCATCCTCCAGCAAGGCCTTGAGCAGATGTTCCGGGCTGATCCGCTGATGGCTCATGCGGATGGCGACGGTCTGCGCCGACTGGAGGAAGCCCTTGGCGCGGTCGGTGAATTTCTCGAGGTTCATGACATCCCCATGATATTGATGGTGTGGATGTAGTGTTGCTCAAAAGGCACACAAGGGGCGATGCGTGATTATCCTTACTTCGCCGCCCTGGTTGCTTGGGGGGCGAACAGGTCGCCGAAGAAGTCGTTGGCGAACCAGCGAGGCGGCGTATCGCCATCCGCCATGGCACGGGTGATGCGGTAATTCGCTTCCGCGAAGCGCGCGCCGGCATCCCAGTCGATCGGCTGGTTCATGTCGTCGCCGGGGTGATGGTAATTACCCGACAGGAAGTCGCCCCACGCCTGTTCGCCGCCATTGGCGAAGCCGGTCGCCAGGAAGACGGCGGGGACGCCCTGCTTCACGAACATATAATGGTCCGAGCGCACGAAAATTGTTTCCTGCGGCATGGGGTCGGGCGAGAGGGTGACGCCCATGGGCTTTACCGCCTGCGCCACGATCGGGCCGAGGGTCGAGTGATCGGCGCCGAAGGCGACGACGTCCGTGAAGGGGTAGAGCAGCAGCGGCATGTCGAGATCGACATTGCCGACGATCTGCTTGATCGGAACGGTGGGGTGGCGGGCGAAATAGTCGGCGCCGAGAAGCCCTTTTTCCTCCCCGGTCGATGCCAGGAAGATGATCGAGCGGCGCGGCTTTTGCGGCGCCCCAGCCATCGCCCGCGCAACTTCCAGCATCGTGGCGATGCCCGCGCCATTGTCGAGCGCGCCATTGTTGATCCGGTCCTTGGTCGCAGGGTCGCCGGGCTTTGCCGCGCTGACGCCGATATGGTCCAGATGAGCGGAGAGGACGACATATTCGTCCTTCAAGATCGGGTCGCTGCCCGGCAGGATGGCGACGACATTGGGACTGGTGACGCGCTGGCTGACGCTATCGGCCTTGATCCGGGCGCTGGTCCTGAGCGCGAAGCCCCTGGGCTTGCCACCCTTGCGATCCGCGATTTTGCGGATGGCGGCAACGCTCTGCGGCGCGCCGGCGAAGATCGCCTCGGCCGCCGGATCGTTGAGCGAGGCGGCCGCGCGGATACCCGGCGCCTGGTCGAACGGCTTGCCCTCGGGAGAGACCCAGGTGAAGTCGGGTTCGTCGGCGAACTGCACCATCCGCGCCCAGGGCCGCGCCTTCATCGACTGGAGCGTGCCGAGCGAAAGCATGGCAATGGCGCCATGCTTCTGGGCGATCATCGCCTTGGTCGCGGAGAGATGCGCGCCTTCCTCGCTGGGCAGCCCCTTGGGGTAGCCGCGCAGGGTGACGACGATCTTGCCCCTGACATCGAGGCCGGCATAATCGTCCAGTCCAAAGCGCTGATTTTCGAGCCCATAGCCGACGAAGACGAGAGGCGCGGTGAGGTCGAGATGCGGTTCGGCGGCATTGACGCCGACCAGCACGTCGCCGGCATGGGTGAAGCTCTCCTGACCGCCGGGGCCGGTGACGGTCAGGCTCGCGGGTGTCGGCGCGCGCTCGGTCTTCTGAAAAGCGATGCGCTGATACCAGCCATCATCGTCGCCGCCCGGCTTGAGGCCGAGCCCGTCGAACTGGCTGGCGACATAGCGGGCGGCGATTTCATGCCCTTCGCTGCCGGTGTCGCGGCCCTTGAGCAGGTCGTCGGCGAGAAATTCGACATGGGCGCGCACGGCCGCAGCGGTGAATATGGGGTCGGACGCGGGCTGGGCGGGGAGCGCGGCAGGCAGGGCGAGGGCGGCGGCCAGCAGGGTCAGGCGTTTCATGGATGGCAGGACTTTCAGGCAGATACGCATGGTGACAGACTTGCCGCCCGGCTTTCGTCCTGTCCAGCCAGATGTATGGCAGTCAGATATATTCCGGCCCGATCTATATTGCGCGCTCATCACGCCCCGCTATGCTGGGTGCAGCGCGGCCCGTTTCCTGGCCGCATGGTCCACCAGCTCCTGCCAGAGGCCTTTCATGACCCTTTCCCCCCTGCCGCGCCGTCTGCCATTGCTGATCGGCCTGTCCGCGCTTGCCCTGATGCCCATGACGCAGGCGGCCGCCCGGCCCGCGACCGCTGCCGCGGCCGCCGCGCCCGCGCCACTGTCCAGCTTGGTGAGCAAGGTCGATATTCCTTATGAGGAGTTCCGGCTGAAGAACGGGCTGCGTGTCATCGTCCATACCGATCGCAAGGCGCCGGTGGTGGCGGTGTCGGTCTGGTATCATGTCGGATCGCGCTACGAACCGGCGGGCAAGACGGGCTTTGCCCATCTGTTCGAGCATCTGATGTTCTATGGATCGGAAAATGCCGACGGGCCTTTCTTCGGGCGGCTCGAGGATATCGGCGCGACCGACTGGAACGGGACGACCTGGTTCGACCGCACCAATTATTTCGAGACGGTGCCGACCGGCGCGCTCGATCGCGCGCTGTTCCTGGAATCGGACCGGATGGGCCATTTGCTGGGCGCGGTCACGCAGGCCAAGCTCGATACCCAGCGCGGCGTCGTGCAGAATGAAAAGCGGATGGGCGAGAATGAGCCCTATGGGCTGGTCGAATATGCGCAGCTCGCCGCGTTGCTGCCCGAAGGGCACCCCTATCGCCACTCCACCATCGGATCGATGGCGGACCTGAACGCGGCCAGCCTCGCCGACGTACAGAACTGGTTCAAGACCCATTATGGCCCGAACAACGCCGTGCTGGTGCTGGCGGGCGACATCGACGTCGCTACGGCCAAGGCGAAGGTGGAGAAGTGGTTCGGCAACATCCCGGCCGGTCCCGCGCCACAGGATGTGGACGCCAGCGTGCCGACGCTCGACAAGGATGTCGAGAAGGCGATGCACGACAATGTCGCAGCGGTGCGCCTCTATCGCAACTGGGTGGTGCCCGGCGTCAATTCGGCCGACCTGCCGCAGCTTGACCTGGCCATGGCGGTGTTTGGTGGCCTCGGCTCATCGCGGCTGGACAATGCGCTGGTGCGTGACGAAAAGGTCGCGGTCGGCGTCAAGGCCAGCATCCAGCCCTTCGAGAAGCTGAGCCTGGCGGAGATCACCGTTGATGTGAAGCCGGGCGTGGACCCGGTAGCGGTGGGCAAGCGGCTCGACCAGTTGCTTGCCGACTATCTCGCCAAGGGGCCGAGCGCCGACGAGGTGCAGCGCGCCGCCACCCGGCAGGTGTCGGGCACGATTTCGGGGCTGGAGAAGGTCGGCGGTTTTTCGGGCAAGGCGGTGACGCTGGCCGAAGGCGCGGTCTATTCCGACGATCCGGGCAAATATAAGCAAGACCTGGCGGTCTATGCCGCCGCGACGCCGGAAACGGTGACGGCGGCCGCCCGCAAATGGTTGGGCCGGCCGGTGTTGCGCCTGACCGTCGCGCCGGGCGAGCGCAGCGCGGCGGACAACGCGCTGGCGGGGAACGCCACACACAAGCCGGCCTATTTCCGCAATCCCGATGCGCCGGCGCCCGCCGCCGCCACGGCGCCTGAGCCAACGAAGATTGCCGAACCGCCGATCGAGCCGGTCAAGGATCTGGACTTTCCCGATGTCGAACATGCGACATTGAAGAACGGCATACCGGTCGTGTTCGCGCGGCGCGATGCGGTGCCGACGGTGCGCGTCTCGGTCGCCTTCGACGCGGGCAACGCCGCTGACGACAGGGCGAAGCTGGGCACGGCGGGGCTGACGACGGCGCTGCTGGACGAAGGGACGACGACCCGGTCGTCGGTGCAGATCGCCGAGGAGCAGGAACGTCTGGGCGCGGCGATCAGCGCGGGCAACAGCATGGACCGCACGACCGTCGGCCTGTTCGCGCTCAAGCCCAATCTGGACGCATCGCTCGGCCTGCTGGCGGATGTGATCCGCAACCCGGCCTTCAAGCCCGAGGAAGTCGAGCGGCTGCGCGGGCAGGTGCTGACCCGGATCGCGGCGGAAAAGACTGAGCCGATGGCGATCGCCCAGCGGATGTTGCCGCCGCTGCTGTACGGGCAGGCGCATCCCTATGGCATTCCCTTTACCGGTTCGGGAACGGAGTCAGGCGTCAAGGCCGCGACCCGCGCCGACCTCATCGCCTTCCATGACGCATGGATGCGGCCGGACAATGCCACCATCTTCGTCGCAGGCGACACGACGCTGGCGGAGCTGATGCCGTTGCTGGAAAAGCGCTTCGGCGACTGGAAGGCGCCGGCCGTCGCCAAGGGCGTCAAGACGTTCCGCATGGACCGGATGATGCGCCCGTCGCGGATCATCCTGATCGACAAGCCGCAAAGCCCGCAATCGCTGATCCTGGGCGGGCTGCTGACCAACAAGGCGGGGACCGACAATCCGGTGACGTTGCAGACCGCGAACGAAGTGCTGGGCGGCAGCACCACGTCGCGCCTGACCATGGACCTGCGCGAGACGAAGGGTTGGGCCTATGGCGCGGGCACGGCGCTGCCGGGCGTCAAGGAAACCATCCCGTTGCTGGTCTATGCGCCGGTGCAGACCGACAAGACCGGCGAATCGATCATCGCCGCGCGCCAGGACATCAGCGATTATCTGACGACCAAGGGCACGACGCAGGAAGAGCGGGACCAGACGATCAACAGCCAGATCCTCTCGCTGCCCGGCAGCTTCGAAACCTCGTCCGAATTGCTGGGCGCGATGATGCGCAACCAATTGATCGGCCGGCCCGACGATTATTATGAGACGTTGCCCAAAACCTATCGCGCGATGACGGCGGCGGAGATGGACAAGGCCGCGCGCGAGGCGATCAATCCCGACCGGCTGATCTGGGTCGTGGTGGGCGACGCGAAACTGGTGCGGCCGCAGCTTGACGCGGTGGGGTTGCCGGTGGAAATGGGAACGCTCGCGGACTGACGAATACGTAAAGGAGAATGGATATGGCAGTGGATGGCGCTTATGATTGCGTGGCCAAGACCCCGATGGGCGACCAGAAGGGCGTGTTCACCGTCGTCAGCAGCGGCGATCGGTTCAACGGCACTTTCGCCGGCATGATGGGATCGCTCGACGTGGTCGATGGCAAGGTCGATGGCGACCGGCTGACGTGGAAGATGGAAATGACCATGCCCATGCCGATGACGCTGGAATGCGACGCGGAAGTGGTGGGCGACGCCATCACCGGAACCATGCAGCTGGGCGCGTTCGGCGCGTCGGCCTTTAACGGGACGCGACGGGCCTGACGGGACCGGCCGTCGGGGAGCGGGCATTGCCGCTGCCCCGACGGTCGATTGCATTTCGTGCAAATGCGACAGCGAAATAGACAGGTGCAACGCTAGCCGCTTTTCATTAGTTAGCTATCTAATGAATTTACTCCTCGACGATCCCCGCCGCGCGCTGGCGCATAAAATGGCGTCCGTGGCCCGCAACTGGCGCCAGCTGGCCGACAGTGCGCTGGCGGAATTCGGCGTGTCCAACAGCGCGGGCTGGTGCCTCATTCATATCGACCGGCTGGGCAATGAGGTGCGGCAGGCGGAGCTAGCCGAAACGCTCGACATCCGGCAGCCCTCGCTGGTGCGCACGCTCGACCAGTTGCAGGCGGGCGGGCTGGTCGCGCGCGCGACCCATCCCGAGGACAAAAGGTCGAACATCATCACGCTGACCGCGGCGGGGCGCGAACTGGTGGGCGGGATCGAGGAAAAGCTGGGCATGTTGCGCGCCGAACTGCTGCACGACATTCCTGACGAGGCGATCGAGATCATGGTCGAGCTGCTCGACTTGATCGGCCACCGCATCGCCGAGCGGCGCAGCCAGTCATGAAGGTCCAAAAGCTGGGAGAGAAGATCGGCCTGCCGGCCGCGCTTTTTTCCGTCAAATGCCTGATCGCGGCGATGCTGGCGCTTTACCTGGCCTACAGCATCGGGCTGGAGCGGCCCTATTGGGCGTTCCTGACCAGCTATATCGTGGCCCAGCCGATGGCGGGCGCGGTCATTTCCAAGGCGGTGTTCCGCATCATCGGCACGCTGACCGGCGCGATGTTCGCCGTGGCGGTCGTGCCGCCGCTGGTCAATGCGCCCGAACTTCTGTCGCTCGCCATGGCGTCCTGGCTCGGCCTGTGTGTGTTCGTGTCGCTGCTCGACCGGACGCCGCGATCCTATATGTTCGTGCTGGCCGGCTATACCGCCTGCCTGATCGTCTTTCCCGACGTCGATACGCCGCAGACGATTTTCACGGTGGCGTCGCTGCGCGTACAGGAAATCCTGCTGGGCATTCTCAGCGGCAGCCTGGTCCATGGCGTCATCCTGCCCGGATCGATTACCGGCGTGCTGCTGGGCCGGGTCCAGACCATTTTGCGCGACGCCGAGCGCTGGTCGCGCGACGCCATCGCGACTGATCCGGTGCCGGGGCTGGATGCCGAGCGCCGCCGGCTGGCGCAGGATGTAAGTGAATTGCACCAGATGTCGGTCCATCTGCCCTTCGACATCAGCCGCCTGGCGCCGCGCGTGCGCACGGTGCGCGCCTTGCAGGATCAATTGTCGCTGCTGCTGCCGCTGGGCGCGGCGGTGGAGGATCGGCTGGCCCAGCTCAAGGCCGCCAATGGCGGTGTCGTGCCGACGCAGGTCGAGGCGCTGATCGCCGATGTGCGCGACTGGCTGGAAACGCCCGCGCCCAACCCGGCTGCCCGCGCCAGCCTGACCGGCGCGTTGATCGCGCGCTGCACCGCGCTGGAGCCGGAGGCGCGCGCCGACATGGGCTGGGCCGACATGATGCGGCTCAGCCTCTATGCCCGGCTGGCGACGCTGGTCGCCGTCCATCGCGACTGCCGCGACCTGCTGGACCAGATGACGACCCATCGCCGCAGCGCAGTGACGCCGCGCGTCGCGCAATTGCTGGAAGGGCGGCGCAACCGCGAACTGCATCGCGACTATGCCGGCGCGGCGCGTGGCGCCTTTGGCGCGTTCCTGACCGTGGCGCTGGGATGCGCCCTGTGGATCGGCAGCGGGTGGAAGGATGGCGGCACCGCGGTCATGCTGGCCGGCGTCTTCCTGGCGCTCTTCGCCGCCGCCGACAATCCGCTCGCGCCGCTCAAGGGCTTCATGGTCGGCACCATCGTAGCCTCGCTGCTCGGCGCGCTCTATGGCTATGCCATCATGCCGCGGCTGGACGGCTTTGCCATGCTGGCCATGGCCTATGCGCCGGCGCTGCTGGTGCTGGGCGCGTTGATGGCGTCGCCCCGCTGGGCGGGCATCGCGCTGCCGACGCTGTTGGGCCTGGGCAGTCCGGTGTTGCTGTCGGACCGCTATGTGAATGCCTTCGCATCCTATGTAAACGGCGCGGTGGCGCAGCTTGTCGGCATATGGTTCGCCATCATCATGGCCGGGCTGCTCCAGTCGGCCGGGGTCGAGCGGGCGATCCGCCGCACCGTCCGCGCCGGCTGGATCGACATCGCCAACCGCGCCAACCTGATGACGCCGCCCGACGTGCGCGGCTGGATCAACCGGATGCTGGACCGGATCGCGCTGCTGGCGCCGCGCCTGGCCGCGACCCGGCGCGACAGCGGCGCGCCGCTCTTTGATGCGCTGCGCGACCTGCGCACCGGCGTCGCGATCGGCGAGCTGCGCCAGCTGCGGCTCGACCT
>NZ_AYOY01000045.1 GCF_000508185.1 Sphingobium sp. C100
GCAACCCGCCGCGCCAGCCAGTCGCCGTCGCGCAGCAGGAAGAAGGCGAGGTAGAGCATCACGCTCAGCGCCACGAAGAAGCTGAACGCGCTCTGCCCGATCTGGAAGGCCTGGGCGGCCAGCGTCCGGAAACTGCTGGTCAGGCCGCGCGTCACCATGTCCTGCGCCGCCTGGAAATTGGTGAGGCCCAGCCGGCTGAGATAGGGCGTCGCCCAGTCGGGCAGGCTGTGCTGCACCTGCGCGAACAGGCGGATGAAATCGACCTCCCCGGACTGGACCTTGCCGTAGAAAAAGGCGGCCTCCTGCAACAGCGCCGCACCCAGCACGAAAGCGGGAACGATCACGATGGCCAGGATCAGGAACAGGGTGATGAGCGCGGCGGTGTTGGTCCGCCGCGGCATCTTCGCCAGGATCGCCTTGTGCACCGGCGCGAATACGATGGCGACGATGACGCCCCACAGGATCGCCGCGAAAAACGGCTCGACCACCATCGCAAAGGCGATCGACACCAGCAGCACGAAGCCGAGGAAAAAGCCGTCCTCCAGCTTGGACGAGACATGGAGTGGCGGCGGGTCGGAATCGGGGGTCATGCGCCACCCTTGGCAAAATCCCGCGACCAAATCCATCGCGCTTCACTTTGCCGCCCCTGTCTTTTTGTCCCGGCCCCGGTTAAGAGGCCGCTTCCTCTGGTTCAACATGGGCATATCGACACAGTGGCACGCGAAATCACCGGATTTTCCAACCCGCTGGTGAAGCGCGTCCGCAGCTTGCGGGAAAAGAAATATCGCAAGGCCGAAGGGCTGTTCCTGGCCGAAGGGCTGCGCATCCTGACCGAAGCGCGCGCGGAAGGCGTGCTCCCTGAAATGCTGTTCCACGCCGGCTCCACCCACCCGCTCGCGCTCGACCTCATCGACGCGATCGAAGCGGCGGGCGGCGACGTCATCGAAACCACGCCCGACATCCTCTCCAAGATCAGCGGCAAGGACAATGCGCAGGCGGTCGTCGGTGTCTATCGCGACCGGCTGACCCCGCTGGACACGCTGGACCGCGCCAGCGCGGCCATCTGGATCGTCGCTCAGTCGCTGCGCGATCCCGGCAATCTTGGCACCATATTGCGCACCGGCGATGCGGTCGGCGCGGGCGGCCTGATCCTGATCGACGATTGCGTCGATCCCTTTTCGGTGGAATCGGTGCGCGCCAGCATGGGCGCGCTCTTCACCCAGTCGATCACGCAGGCGCGTTGGGACGAATTCATCCCCTGGCTGCGCGCTGGCCCCGGCGAACTGATCGGCACCAGCCTGAAGGCGACGCAGGATTATCAGGAACCCGTCTATCAAAGCCCCAGCTTCCTGCTGGTGGGCAATGAGGCGCAGGGCCTGCCGGAAGAATATGAGGCGCAATGCGACTGGCTGGTCAAAATGCCGATGCGGGGCAAGGCCGACAGCCTGAACGCCGCCGTGGCGACGGCGGTGATGGCCTATGAACTGCTGAACCAGAAACGAAAGACATCATGACCGTCATCCCGGCGAAGGCGGGGATGACGATGAGCGGGGGCGAAAAAGCATGACACAGACGAGCGGCATCGGCGAAATGTGGCGACACAAGCGCGTGCTCGCCGCCAGCCTGATCGGCACAGCGGTCGAATTTTACGACTTCTATATTTATGCCACCGCCGCCAGCCTGATCTTCCCCGCGCTCTTCTTTCCCTCCTCCTCGCCCACGGCGCAGCTCATGGCGTCCTATGGCAGCCTCGCCCTCGCCTTCTTCGCCCGTCCGCTGGGGGCGGCGATCTTCGGCCATTATGGCGACCGCATCGGGCGCAAGGCGACGCTCGTCACGTCATTGATGCTGATGGGCGCCTGCACGCTCGCCATCGGCTTCCTGCCGACCCATGCCCAGATCGGCTGGTGGGCGCCGCTGATCCTGTGCCTGCTGCGTTTTGGCCAGGGGCTGGGGCTGGGCGGCGAATGGGGCGGCGCGGCGCTGCTGGCGGTGGAGAACGCCCCGCCCGGCTGGCGCGCACGCTTCGGCATGTTCCCGCAACTGGGCGCGCCGGTCGGCTTCATCGCCGCTAACGGGCTGTTCCTGGTCCTGGGCATGGTCCTGACCGACGCGGATTTCTTCGCATGGGGCTGGCGCCTGCCGTTCCTGGGCAGCGCGGTGCTGGTGTTCCTGGGACTGTGGGTGCGCCTGAAGCTGACCGAAACCCCCGAATTCGCCGCGGCGCAGGCCGCAGCGCCGCCGCCCGCCGTGCCGCTCGCCACCTTGCTGAGCCGGCATCTGGGCGCGGCCATAGCCGGCACCTTCGCCGTCGTCGCCTGCTTCGCCGTCTATTATATCGCGACCGCCTTTGCGCTCGGCTATGGCACCACCACCCTCGGCATCGACCGGGGCGCCTTCCTGTCGATCCAGCTTGGCGCGATCCTGTTCATGGCGGTCAGCATCGTCATCGCCGGCTGGTGGGCGGACCATAGCAGCCCCACCCGCGTCCTTGCCTGGGGCTGCGTCGGCACGGTCGCGATGGGCCTGATCTTCGGCCCGATGATCGGCACCGGCGCGCTGCTGCCGACCTTCGTCATCCTGGCGCTGGCGCTGTTCCTGATGGGCTTCGTCTATGGCCCGTTGGGCGCCTATCTGCCCGCCCTCTTCCCGATCCAGCTACGCTATACCGGCGCGTCCTTTGCCTTCAACCTGGGCGGCATCATCGGCGGCGCGCTCGCCCCGATCGTCGCGACCTGGCTGATCGCCGTGCAGGGCGTGGCGCTGGTCGGCCTCTACATGTCCGCCGCCGCCGCGATCAGCCTTGCGGGCCTGTGGTGGACCAGCCGCAATCCGTGAACCGGATCGGATCCGGTCGAGGATCAGCGGCAAGCCGCCGTCCTCGACCCGAAAAACCAGCCCTGCCACGCAGGCGGGCAGGGTTCAGAATTTGAACCCGACCTTGCCGTACCAGAAGCCGCCGTTAAAGCCGAAGGGCGACACGTCGGGATAAATATCCCCGGTGAAGCGTCCACCCGTCGATGCATAGATCGGTCCCAGCGTGCCCTTCGTATTCGAATATTTATCGGGATAATTGCTGAAGATATTCTGCGCCCCGGCGGTCAGCGTGATATTGTCGTTGATCTCATAGCTGACCTCCAGGTCGAACACGACCTCACTGCCGAAGGTCTGCGACACCGGACCATCATCGGTCACGGTATATTTGCCGTACCAGTTCATCCGGCCAAGCACCGACAGCGGCCCGGCGGTCCAGTTTTCGGTCAGGATCAGGCGCGTCTTGGGCAATGTCTTTTCCAGCTGGGCGACACGCACGTCGGACACGATGTCGGGATCGCGGGCGATGACCTTCGTCTTGTTCCAGTTAAAGGCCAGCGTCGAATTCAACACGCCCAGATCGCCGATCGGCATCCGGTAGCTGCCGACCACGTCGATGCCCTGGGTGCGGGTGTCGAACGCGTTGGTCAGGAACTGCACCTCATTGACCGTGGCATAGTTGGCCAGGCCCAGGTCGCGCAGCGTCGGCCGCTGATCGTCCGTGATGACGAAGGTGCCCGACGTGCCGATGCGGTCCTTCACCTTGATGTTGTAATAATCAATCGTCAGCGTCGCGCCCGGCGCTGGCGTGAAGACCGTGCCAAGCGAGAAGCTGACCGATTCCTCTGGCTTGAGGGGCGTTGCGCCAAGGTAGGCCGCGACCGGGCTGGTGACCGGCAACGTCATATATTCGATCGCGTTGGGATTGCCGGGGTTGAAACCGGTCGCGATGCTGCTGGTGTTGACCTGCCCCGGCGTCGGCGCGCGGAAGCCCGTCGCCACCGTGCCGCGCAGCGCGATCACGTCCGGCACCACGGCGTAGCGGGCCGAGAATTTGCCGGTCGTCGAATTGCCGAAATCGGACAGATGCTCGTAGCGACCGGCAATGCCGAAGGACAGTTGGTCCGTGATGTCGCCTTCAATGTCGATGTAGACGCCCTTGGAGTTGCGGCTGCTCTCGCCCGCGATCGCCGGGCCATAGCCGGGGAAGCCGTTGGCGCCGACCGGCAGAGTAACGGACAGTTGCGTGCAACTGTCAGGGGTCAGCGGGTCATAGACCATGTTGGTGCAGACCGGCGATCCATCCTGATGGAAGACCAGATTGCCCGTGTAGGAGCCTATGGCGTAAGAGGCTGGATCGCCCAGGCCCAACTCATAGGATTCCCGGAAATATTGGCCACCAAAGGCGATGGTCACGGGACTGGCGAAACCGACTTCCCAGGGATAGCTGAAATCCGCGTTGAACAGCGTTTCGCGCTGCTCCAGCTTGCCGAGATAGAATTCGGTCGGCGATTCGATGCCCAGCGACGGGTTCATCGTGCCGTTCATGGTATATTTCAGCGTCGACTGGCCGTAGCTGCCGGAAATATCATAGTTGAGACCGAAGCCGAGCGTGCCCTTGTAACCGACCGTGCCGGAAATATCGTCGATCTTGCCAAAGAAGATCGGAGTGAAGCCGCCCGGATAGACGCAGCTCCAATTCTGCACCAACGGATCGGAGCAATTGGCGACCTGGGTATAATCGCGGGTCACATATTCATAATCATTGGGCGCGTAGACATTCCCACCCGCAGCGCCAGTCTGAATGCCGGGCAACATGTTGTTGAAGTCGGTAAAATAGTCGCGGAAGATGCCGTTCAGGCCAAAGCTGTTGCCTTCAATGTCGGTCCCGGCAGTGTCGACCGACTGGCGATAGTTGAAGCTTTCCTCCTGAAAGCTGTGGCCGTAATTACCGAAGAAATAGACTTCGCTCTCCCCCAGGTCGAATCCGCCATTGACGAAGAAGCGGTAGGATTCCAACTCGGGATTGCCATAGCGCTGCGCCAGCGCGGGAACGCCGATGTCGGGTTGCTCCATCCGCAGCAGATGCGCGCCGGCACGGGTCACGCCGCGGCTGGTCTTGCCGGCGTTCACATATTCGCCGCTGATGTTGATGAAGCCGCTGTCGCCCAGCTTGAAGCCGCCGTTGAGCGCAACCTGATAATCCTCGCCGTCGCCGCGATAATATTGGCCGTAGCGGGCATAGCCCGAAATACCGTCAGTATCGTTGCGCAGCGTCATGTTGATGACGCCCGCGATCGCGTCCGACCCATATTGCGCCGACGCGCCATCGCGCAGGACTTCGACCTGGCGCACAGCGATCGCCGGGATCTGGGCAAGGTCGGCCGAATGCGCGCCGGCCGACTGAGCGTTGGCGCCGATCTGGACCAGAGCGGAGCGGTGCATCCGCTTGCCGTTCACCAGCACCAGCGTCTGGTCGGGCGCCAGGCCGCGCAGGTTGGGCGGACGCACGAAGGAGGAGCCGTCGCCGATGGCGTAGCGCGCGACGGAGAAGGAAGGCACCAGATTCTGAATCACCTGGTTCATATCGGCCACGCCCTGCTTTTGCAGTTCCTGCCCCGAATAAACGTCGATGGGAGTGGGGGATTCGGCAACCGTGCGATCGGTCCTGCGGGTGCCGGTGACGATAATGGTTTCACCAGGCGCCGCGCCTGCCCCCTGCGGCGCAGCATCCTGTGCAAGAACAGGCAAGGAATAGAAAAGTGCAACGGCCACGGCGCTGCGGGAAATATGACCCCGATACTTCATTCAAAGCCCCCTTATATCTCTTTTTACTGAGGCCTTTTCAACACCATCCCCTATCGTCTTCTCTGATTTTCCCGGTTGCAGAATCCCTCTTCCGAAACCAAAAGGATTTCAGAGTATTTAACGTTTGTAACATTTGGAAACGGAAGGCTGACACAAATCCACTATGGGAAAAATGGCTCTTGTTTCGATATCGAAAACTTTTGCCCCGGCCGCCAAAACAGGACAATCGTCCGCAACCGTCAAATCATTGCAACATAAAGAAAAAGGCGGCGACCCCGGGGGTCACCGCCTGTTTCTTTTTTACAACTGTCAAGAAGTGATTTTTGAGGATCAGCCCTCGTTGCGGACATCCCGGCGCTCGGCGATGCGAGCGCGCTTGCCGGTGCGGCCACGCAGATAATAGAGCTTGGCGCGACGCACGACACCGCGACGGACGACGGTGATCGAATCGATGTTGGGCGAATAGAGCGGGAACACGCGCTCCACGCCTTCGCCGAATGAAATCTTGCGCACGGTGAAGTTGGAACCCATGCCCTTGTTCGAACGCGCGATGCACACGCCTTCGTAATTCTGGACGCGGCTGCGGTCGCCTTCGGTGACCTTCACGCCGACGCGCAGCGTATCGCCGGGGCGAAACTCGGGAATATCCTTGGCGAGGGCGGCGATGTTTTCCGCCTCGATCTGCTGGATGATGTTCATGTCAAACTCAGTCCTTGGTCGTTCGTTGCGCACCAGAGGGCGACTGGTCCCGAACGCCGATATGGCGTTCCCAAAGGTCCGGCCGCCTTAGCCGTGTATCATCTTCCGCCTGTTGTTTCCGCCAGGCGGCGATCTTCGCATGATCCCCCGATCGCAACACTTGCGGGATCGTGCGCCCCTCCCATTCGACCGGGCGGGTATAATGCGGATATTCGAGCAGCCCCGTTTCAAAGGACTCCTCGACTCCACTGGAAGCCGCGCCCATTACACCGGGCAGCAGTCGGACGCAAGCATCAAGCAGCAGCAAAGCCGCCATTTCCCCGCCCGACAGGATGATGTCGCCCATGCTGACCTGCTCGATCGGACGCGCATCGAAAATCCGTTCGTCAAACCCCTCGAACCGCCCGCACAAGATCGTCGCCCCCGGCCCGGCAGCCAGTTCACGCACACGGCGCTGGGTGATCGGACGCCCGCGCGGGGTCATGGCGAGGACCGGCAGGTCGGGCCGGTGCTCAAGCGCATGGTCGACCGCCTGGGCCAGAATATCGGCGCGCAGCACCATCCCCGACCCGCCGCCCGCCGGCGTATCGTCAACGGTCCGGTGCCGGTCGGCGGCGAAGTCGCGGATATGGATGGGATGGCAGGCCCATTTCCCCTCCGCCAGCGCCCGCCCAGCCAGCGACACACCCAGAGGGCCGGGAAACATATCGGGATAGAGGGTGAGGATTTGCGCGGTAAAGCTCATTTGCGCCGCCGTCCCCGCATCCGCGCAGCGGAAAAGCCGCCCGCCAGACAGATGATGCCGCAGACGAGCAGCGTCAGCCCCAATTGGATCAGCATGTCCGACCAGGCGTCGCGACGCATCGCGCCGGGAATGATGAAGAGCAAAGGCATCGGCAACACCAGCGCCAGCGCCGTCGCCACCTTGACCTGCGCCGACCAGCCGATGCTCCACAGACGCCATCCCGCCGCGAGCAGGAACAGCAGATAGACGGCAAGGACGAGTTGCGGAACGATGGGCATGACGCGCGCTTAAGCGATGCGGCGCGCAGCGTCCAGCAATGGCCGCGTCATGGCTGCTTGGCGACCAGCTTGAGTTCCTGAATCCGCGCGGTCGGCGTCGGCGCCAGCAGGATCGTCCCGGCCACGCGCCCCGTCTCGCAGGTCCAGGTGAAACTGCCCGCCAGATTGCCCGTCGCTGTGACCGGCGCGTCGGTGGCGCACTCGCCCACTTCCGCCTTCAGCGCCGAAAGCCTTTTCGTCCAGCTGTCCATGTCGCTGTCCATCAGCATGTTCATCGCAAGATGATCTTGCGACACGCCGACATTTCCCGCCGCATAAATGCGCCCCGCCGCCCCATAGCCATCAGCCAGCAGCGCCGACACGGGCAGGTCACGGGCGATCAGTGCACCCGCCTGCTTCAGCGCCACCGCCGCATCCCAGGCCGGGCCGCTGCCGCCATTATAGGTGCGGTTGGTGAAGACGAAGATGCCCACGCCATAATCGGGCATCAGCATGACATGGCTGCCATAGCCCGGATAGCCGCCGCCATGCGCCAGGGTCAGGCCCAGGTCGCAATCCTGCGCGATCCGCATCGCAAAGCCATAGGCGGCCGCCCGCCGGGCG